>CANETO010000021.1 GCA_947440895.1 Planctomycetaceae bacterium
ATGGCGTGCTGTCGTTGGCCGAGGTGCGCGATGTCGCCCTCGCCCGCGTGCAGCGGCCCGATGATGCCGCCAAGCTGATCTCGGAACTGGGCTGGCGCGACTACTGGCAGCAGGTGTATGCCGTGGTGGGGGACCGGATCCATGTGCCGATGGAATCGCCGGCACAGAACTCCCGCATGCCGGCAGTGGACGCGATGCCGCCGGACGTGCTCGGGGCACAGACTGGGATGCACTGCATCGATGCGTTCGTGGAAAAACTCCATCGCAGCGGATGGCTGCACAACCATGAGCGGATGTGGCTGGCATCATGGCTCGTGCATGTCCGCGGCGTACGGTGGCAGGTGGGGGCCGACTGGTTTTTGTCGCACCTCATCGACGGTGACCCGGCCAGCAATCACCTTTCGTGGCAATGGGTTGCCGGCACGTTCTCTGCCAAGCCCTATATTTTCAACCGCGAGAATCTGGAGACGTTTACGGACGGAGTCCACTGTAAGCCGTGCGGCCTCCGGGGATTTTGCAGCGTCGAGGGATCGTATGAAGAACTCGCGGCCCGCTGGTTCGTTGCAGAACCATCGACGCCTCGGGCACCGCTCCGGATTCGTCCGCAGCCGGCCATCGCCATGACGCACGCCGCGACTGGCCAGGCCCCACCGGCATCGAGGCCGCTCGTCTGGCTCACGCTCGACTCAGTGGCGGCCACGAGTCCGGCGGCTGCAGCCCATCCGGAGGCACCGCGGATCTTTCTGATCGATCCGGAGTGGATCGCCACGGAACGTCCCTCGCTCAACCGGCTGCTCTTCCTGTTTGAATGCCTCGCCGACGTGCCCCGCGTCGAGGTGTTTTTCGGCGATCCCAGGCACTCGATACACGAGCGGGCGCGGGCCCACGGCTGCGATGGTGTCGTGCTGGCCGAAACGCCCTGCCCGAGAGTCCGTCGCACAGCCGCAGCCATCCAGACGGTGCCTGCAGACCCTGCGGCAGATGGGGCATCGCTCCCGGTGGTGACGCTCCCGTGGCCACGCTTCTGCGATCGCTCGAAGGTCAAGGACCTCGGCCGGTTTTCCCGGTATTGGCAGCAGGTGGGCTCCTCGGCCATGAAGCCGACTCATACCTCATGAATGAGGCCGCTGCACGTGGTCACGGGATCAGCATTTCGGCCCAGCAGGGCGGCTCCGCCCTGACCTCGACCGGCCTGCCGTGGCGGGGATGCGGAAACACGAGCCAGGTGGCGTGCAGCGCGAGCCGCGGGGCCGCCCGCCCGGTCAGTGGCCCATAGAGTCGGTCGCCGATGATCGGCATGCCGAGCCACGCCAGATGCACCCGGAGCTGATGGGATCGGCCGGTGATCGGCTCCAGCTCCAGGAGCGACCAGTGCTTCCCGGGCGAGGGCGAAGACGGGAGCAGCCGCCACCTCGTGGTCGCTGGCCGCCCCAGGATTGGATCGACCCGGGATCGGGGCGGCCGTGCCGGATCGGCTGCCAGCGGCAGGTGCACGACCGCTTCAGCCCGGTCTGGCACGCCATGCACGACCGCTTCATACCGCTTTCGGACCGTGCGATCCTCGAAAGCCCGGCCAAGCGCAGCCCGCGTCTCGTGCGTGCGTGCCAGCACGAGCAGGCCCGAGGTGTCGCGATCGAGGCGATGTGCCGCTTCCAGCGGGCCGTACTCCCCTTGCAGCCGCCATGCCACGCAGGGTGGATCGAGCGGTGTCCGAGCAGGAACGCTCGGCATACCCGCGGGCTTGTCGACCACGATCAGGTCCGCATCGGCAAAGACGACGCGGACCGAGCTGTTGTCGGAGGTCGCTGCCGCGAGCGGCAGGCAGGCCGCATCCCCCGGAGTCGGTGGCCACGTCACAAGAGCCCCAACGCTTCGACCCAGGCGGCGAGAACGGCGGCAGGCACCTGCCCGCCCGGCTCCACCGGCAGCGTCCCCGCCGCAAAGCCTGCCTCATCCAGGCGTCGGCGGTCGACCTCGATGCGTGCAGGCAGCGTCCCCGCCGCGGTTGCTTCGGCCGAACTGCCAAAGAGCGCCCACCGCGATCGGCCCGGCTCGGCTGGTTCGATCGTGGCCTGCCGCGGCAGTGCCGAGTCGATGAGAGCCGTACCCCGTACGACTGGTCCGAGCGCCTCGGCCACCAGCCAGGCAAACGCCCCCCCTGCCCCACGGCCTACGACGGCGATCCGCGCCGGGTCGATGGCCTGCTTGGCGGCGAGCGTGGCCACGGCCCGCTTGATGCCGGCGATATCCTCCCTGCCCCAGCGTTGCGGATCGGTCGATCCGGGCAGGATCACAGCCACGCCATGCCGCGCCGCCGCGGCCTTCCAGACTGCGGCCTGGGATTCATCGACCGGGCCACGCGGCAGGTCGAGAAAGATGAGCACGCCCAGAGGATCCTGGGGCGACGCTGCCGGCAGGACAACGAGCGGCGGCTGAGCCACTTCGGCAGCTTCGAGGCGTTCGACCTTGGCAGCATCGGCGACCGGCAGGCCTGGGCCAGCTTGTGCCGGAGCAAATGCCGGCATCTGCTCGATCAGATCGGCTGGCAGATCGGCTGGCATCGCGGCCACTTCGACGGGAATCGTCTGCTGCGTGCCGCCACGGGAAACGACGAGACCGATCGAGCGTCCCACGTCCGTTCCCGCCACCAGACCGGTCAGCGTGGCCGCCGATTCGATGGGCACTTGATCCCCCGCTCCGGCCGTATCACCGTCCGCCACCGGCGGCACGAATGCTTCGATCTGATCACCGGCCACGATTCCAGCCTTTGCGGCGGGACTGCCGGCCCAGATCCAGGCCACCGTCACCGGGCCCGGTCGGGCGTCGCGAGCCGCCGACCGCGCCGGCACGATGCCGAGCATCGGCCGCCGCCAGCGTGGGAGCGAGGAGACCAGTTCGACCTGCATGTCGATGCGCTCCGGCCGGGCTGGCTGCTGCGGGTTCGGGCCGCCCAAGTGAGCCTCACCATCGCGTGGCGGAGCACTCCCGTCGCGGTTGGGCAGGCTGGCGGGGGTCCGCTCCACGGTGAGGGTCATCCGGTCGCCCGCGTAGTGCGGCGCGAGCAGGTGGCGGAGTTCCGCGATCCGGGTCACCGGGCGGCCATCCGCCGCGACGATCAGGTCGCCCGCCCGCAGTCCGGCCTTCGCCGCCGGGGAGCCCGGACGACAGGTGGCGATCCTGGCCTCTCCCGTCAACGGATCCCGCGTGCTGTATCCGATGCCGAGCACGCCCGGTGCCAACGTCTCGCCGTTCTGGAGCCGTGGCAGCACGCGGGCGATGTCATCGAACGGCACCGCGAAGCCGATGCCGGAATCGTAGAGTTCGGTCCCCAGATTCATGCCCGCCGTGTCGGCTGGCAGCGGTGCGAGAATCCCGATCGCTCGGCCTTGGATGTCGACGAGCGGGCCGCCGTAGTTGGCTGGAGAGATCGAGGCGTCGGTCTGCACCGAACGGCCCCACGACCGGTTGGTGGCCGACAGGATGCCAACGGCCACGCTTGGAATGGCGACGTTCCAGGCGCGGCCCACCGCGATCGTCCACTGGCCCACGGCTAGCTCACTCCGCGGCACCCACTCAGGAACCGCCGCTAGCGCGGGATCATCCAGCGAGGCGTCATCGATCCGTAGCAGGACGAGTCCACGGGCCAGATCGCGGCCCACGACCCGTCCCACCCGACGCTGAACCGACGCCTCCTGCCCGGGCAGGGTGCTAGGCGTGGCCGCAGGCAGCATGACGATTGCCTCGCGGGCATCCTGGGGTACGGCAAACGACGTGGTGAGAATCCAGCCCCCCTTCGCCACGATGACGCCGGTGGAGGGACCGCTCGCGGGGCTGGCCTCTGCCGAAGACGTGAGCGCTGCCTCCGAGACTCCGGCCGTTTCGATCCGCACCACCGATGGGGCCACTCGCTCCACGGCGGCCTGGATGGCAGCCTCCTCCTCGAACGCGAGGTCCTCCGTGGCAGCCATGGAGACGGAGATCGAGCCAGTCGTCGCCATGACCAGCCACAGCCAGAGCCACTTCCCGTGTCGCGGCAATGCCGCTGCGTGCCGAACCATCATCGTTTCCTCCCGGCTGCCGGCCGCGGTCCAAGATCGCACTCCACGATGGCACCGCCGCGGACGACCGAGAGCCGCACCGCGTCCCCTTCTGCCACCGCCGAGAGCGCCTGTTGCACCGCTGCCCGTGAGGCCACAGATCTGCCTCCGACGGCGATCACGAGGTCATCGGCCCGCAGCCCAGATCGCGCCGCCGGTGAGTCGGCGGCGACGGTCTCGATGAACGGCGGGGTGCGGTCGAGCAGGTCGGGCACCAGCACCAGCCCGAGCGCAGCCGGGTCGAAGCCGGGCCCCGTGGGTTCCTTCCCCAGTGAGTCGGTGCCGGACGGCGTGCTGCCCGAGATGATCTCGGCGTAGCTACTGGCAATCGCTTCGGCGGGGATCGCATAGTTGAGCCAGATGCCACTCCCGGAGGCGCGAAGTTCCTTGCCGAGCATGCCGACCAGGCGACCACGCCAGTCCACGACCGCACCGCCAGGTGAACCGGGGTTGTTGGTGGTGCAGTCGAGGATATAGACCGCGCCGCGGTACGGCACTTCATAGCTGCCGCGACGGGCCTCGAGTGGCACGAGGGCCGACACCACGCCGTGCTGGGCGCTGACCCGCTCGTCGCCCACCGCGACTCCGAAGAGATTTGAGAGCGCGAAGATTCGTGTTCCAACCGGCACCGGATCGGCGGCGGCCAGAGTGAACGACGGCAGTTCTTCGGCCTCGATCGCGAGCACGGCGAGTTCGCGCTGCGGATCCACGCCCTGCAACGAGGCCCGGTACCGTCGGCCGTCGTCGAGCACGCAATCGAGTTCCTCGGCATCGAGCACCGTGCTCAGCACAGTGATGATGTGCCCGGACGGCGAGACGAGAATGCCTGTTTGATAGGCCTCCAGTCCGCGCACACCGCCGGCGCCGTGGATCTTCACGACCTTTCGCGCCGCGCCGGCGATCGTTTCCTGCGGTGATGCGGCAGCAGCCCGGCTGCCGTCGCTGGCCAGACCACCACCGGCCAGAAAGCCGATCACCATCGCGATGACTGCCCGTCGGATCCGTCGGATCATGGACCGCCTCCCGGCAACGCCTGGGGCCCAGCGGCTGTTGCGATGCCACCGGACGTGTCTCCTGCCGCCTCGAGCACCACCTTCTCCACCAGAAATTCACCAAAGAGTTCATTTCCGTGTCGCACCACGATCCTGCCGGGCATACCCGGCAGGAGTGCCTCGCCGCGATCCGATTGGCCGGCTGTGAACCGCACTTCGCACGGATCGGCATCCGGTGCCGTCCAGAGGTCGATGCCGGTCACGAATCCGTCATTCCCCACGGTGAAGCGGGCCTCGACACCCGCCACGGACGACTCCAGCATGTCGACCAGGCGGGGGCCGCCGGCCTCTCCAAACGAACGGGGATCGAGGGGCACCATGCCCCCGTAGCTGGTGCGGCCGAGCGGTTCAGGCCCCTCACGCAGCAGCCGCCTCCACACGAGCAAGCTCGCCAGCATGCCACCGCTCCCCGGCGGGCTCGGGTTTGTGTCCAGTTCGCCGGTGGCATCGACCCGCGTCGTGCCGGTGGGAAGATCGATGACCCCCTCCGTGTCGGAGAGTTCGATCCGAAAGCCCTCGCCCGTGGCCAGCCGGCCGGACAGCACCCACCGGCTTCCCTGCGGAGCAGCGAGCCCCTCGATGGCGATCAGCCGGGCGACGCGGTCGCGTTCCACCGTGTTGAAGTGGTGGTTGGTGAAGCCACGACGAGATTCATAGACGGCCTTCACGACGTCGGGCAGTGTGGCCCGAGGCTGCGGCTCATCTGAGGGCCGTGGACGACCATCGTTCCCGGGCTCGCCGCCCTCTTCGGGCACGCCGGGGCCACCATGCCCAGGGGGGCCAGGGAGGCGAGGGGGCAGCGGCGGCTGTCCGGCGGACTTTTTCGGCTTCCCCTCGACGATGTTCGATAACTCCGCGGCGGTATGCACGCTCGCCAGTCGCACCACAAGCTCTTCTCGGCGGCCGCCCCGTCGATACACCAGCGGAACCTGCCAGCCCGCTGGCAGCGTGCCCAGCACGTTTTTGAAGGCATTGACGGTCCGCACGCTGCGGCCTGCGAGCGACACGATCTCGTCGTCATACCGCAGCCCGCGTTTCCAGGCATCGGACGATTCGAGAATGTCCGACACCACGACGCGACCATCGGCACTCGTTGCCACCGTCGCTCCCAGCGTGGCATGGTCCACGAGGCGACCCCCCTTGAGGAGTCCGAGGAAATTCCGGAGTTGATTGGAGGAAATGGCATAGCCGACGCCCACGTTGACACGGCCCCGTTTCTCAAATGACGCCCTGCCGTTGACGCCGATGAGCCGTCCTTGCGCATCGAACAAGCCGCCCCCGGAGTTGCCCGGATTGATCGCCGCATCAACCTGCAGACAGTCGGCATATTCGAGAATCGTGCCCGCGGGAAATTGGTAGCGTCGCGTGCCCGACACGATGCCGGCGCTGATCGACGGCTGGAAGTCGGTCGCCAGCAGAAAGGGATTCCCGGCGGCGAAGCAGAAATCGCCCACCTCGACATCGTCGCTGTCGGCGAACTCGGCAGCGGGAAAGTCGTCCCGGCCTAGCAGTTTGATGAGCGCCACGTCGCCCGTCGGATCGAGGCCCACCAGCACGGCGTCGTAGAGTCGACCATCGGCAAGACCACACTTCATCGCCACGCCGGCTGGTTGCACGACGTGAAAGTTGGTCAGCGCATAGCCGGCGGGGCTGATCAGCACCCCCGATCCCCCCCCTGCCTCACCAGCAAAGATGGCGACAGCGGTGGCCGCTGCCCGCTGCATGACGTCGATTCGCTGCTGTTGGGCCTCGAGCACCGCCGGTGCCACATCGCCCGCGCGGACAGTCGCCCCGACGATGGCGACAAGTCCCGCCAGGCAGCAGGCATGCACGCGTGCGGTGCGTCTCAGGACTGTTGGTGATCTGGCCATCCCCTGCATGAAAGCCGCCTTCTCCTGTTACCGTTCGATCACCGGACTGCCGAACCGCACCGCTCCGCCGATGCCACCGCCGGGCACAAAATCGACGGTCACCGTCAGCCGTCGCCCATCCGTCAGATCGACGTCGATCGGTATCCCCATACCTGCCTGCGCCGGGGCCGTGCCCGCGTTGGCCTCGCCGGAGCCCGCCGTGGCGTCGATCTGCTGCCGAAACACTTCGCGGTCATCGACCGCCACGGCCACCACGGCTGCTTCCGCAGCCTGCGGACCGGCCGCCGCCGTGACGACGGCACGAAACCGCCGGCTGTCGGCAGGCAATCGCCAGATGGCAACAGTCCGCGGCCGCATGATGATGCTCGCCGCCGCTGGCGGTGCTGTCTCTGGGGCTGCTTCGCTGGGATCAATGATCCGAGGCGCAAAAAAGGCGGCCAGCACGTCGGTGCGTGCCGTCTTTTCAGCAGTTGTTCCTCCAGGAACCAGTCCGCCAAACCAGGGCTCCACCGTGACTTTGTCCGCGGTCAGGCTGGCGAGTGTCACAATGCGGCCGGCGGCATAGTCAACCGCGGAAAACATGGCTGCCGGCAGTCGTATCTCACCGTCGATGACGAACGCGTCGGCCGACCATTCCACCCGACTGGCCCGCAGCCCGCCCCCGGCCACGCTCACGACGGCCCTGCCCGCGGCGCCCGCCGCCGCAGACGTGTCTTCCCGGAGCCATTGGAGGCCGAGCACCTTCGACCGCTTGACGGGGATCGTTTCTTCTTCGAGCACCACGGTGACCGTGTCGGCCGAGACGCCCGTGATGGCACACTCCACGAATTCGTAGCTCGCGTCGGAGCCGACGACGACCAGATCGCTTTCCGTGCCTTCCGGAATCGCTTCCTGCCATGCCGGTGTGGCAGCGGCTGCGGTTCCTACCGGCCGCCAGGCAATGGAACGGATCCGGCCGGCCGGCAGTTCGATCTGTCCTTCGGGGCGTATCACCACGGCCGGCTGGCTGCCGTCCCACGCAACGTCAGTGCCGGAGAGCGTCGAGCCATCGATCATCGTGAGCACGAGCGTGTGGCTGTTCGTGGTCTCATCGTCTGTCCCGCCGGCCGTCCGGCGCACCGCCCGTACCCGCTCCGCTGGCAGCGACAGGATGCCGCCTTCCACGCCCGCCACGTCGACCAACCGCACCCCGTCCCCATCGATCCGTTCGAGACGTCCCGACGAGACCGAGCCGTCCCCCTGCTCCACGTCCACGAGCAGCGGTGCCGTCGCCGTTGCCACGGGCGGCACCATCATCAAAACGACCCACGAGAGCGTGGCCAGGCAGATGCTTCGCACTACCGCTTCTCCTCGCCGGAGGCCAGCCGTTTGAAATACTGTTCGATCGCCTCGCGGTAGTGTGCCGGAAACTCCCTGCCGATCTGCTGCAAGGCCTCTTCACGTTCGTGGGGGGGCAGTTTGCCCCAGCCGTCGGAGTCGCCGAGGTCCCGCTTGGTGACCTCGCCGGCGCCCTTGCCACCGGCGATGCGACTGTCGTCCATCGGCGTTCCGTTGCCGCTGCGGCCGCCACCGCCGGCACCACCCGATGACTGGCTCTGTTGTTGCTGCTGCTGTTGCTGTTCGATCGCCTTGATCATCTTGTCGAGTGAATCGATCACGCCATCCTGCACGGCGAGTGTCTTCGGACCGGGACGACCCAGATCAAGCCTGCGGGTGATGTCGCGCATCCGTCTCGCGATGTGGTCGAGCGATTCGTCCTCGAGCGCCGCGATATCGGCTCGCAGCAGCCGTGCCACCCGCTCATACCGCACCGGGATCTCGCCGGAGCGTTCCAAGAGCCGGTCGAGCGATTCGATGGCGACATCCGATTCGAGCAGCCAGTGCTGGCAGGCGGCGCGATGGAACAGGAGCGTGGCAGGATCGACGGACGTGGTGGGATCGAGATCGGCCAACAGCGGGAGTCCCTCGTCGAAACGATCACGGCGGACGCATTCCCGGCCGAGCCAGAGCCGAACAGTATCCCGCTGGAAGGGATCGGTGGCTGGGCCGTTGAGCCAGCCGATGTCGGCGGCGGCCGCTTCGGCCGCAGTGCGACCGTCCACCATGCTCTGCCGCAGGGCCGCGCAGCGGGTGTCGAGCCGGGCAAACGAATCCATCACGTGATCAAGCACATCCGCAGCCGGATCGACCGGCTGCTGCTCGGGCCAGGCTTCTCGAACGGCGGCGATCTCGTCCTTGCGGGCCTGGTCGGCAAGGGCGACCGCGTCCAGCCAGCCGTTCATCCGGCGGCGGACTTCCGGATAGGAAGGGATCGACCAGGATGGCGGACGCTCCAGATCGCGGTCAGCCGCGTCGGCGTCTGGCTGGCCGTGCGTCGGAGCGGCCATTGCGATCTGTCCGGCAACCGCCAGCACGCCCAGGGTGGTGTTTAGAATCGCGCGAAGAAACCGGCGGGGCTCCATGCGGATCGATCCTTTGAAGGGTGTCGGCGGACCGGCGTTGCGAACACAAGCAATCATACCCCGCCATCATATCCGCGCGGCCCGGTGGTAGGGAAAACATCGGTCAAGGGCGAGCAGAAGCCAGCCTGTCGCCTCACTCCGTGCGACCGGTGACGATGTCGTGGGCAGCCCGTTCGATCGTGCGCTGGCGGTCGGCAAGCCGCTCGATTGCGTCGAGCAGTTCCGGCTCATCCGCCTGTTCGGTGCCGTCGGCCAGCAGTTTGGAAAACCGCTTCGTGCGGGAGTTCACTCGCATCTGCAGCGATCGGAGCATCTTCAGTTCGGCCAGATTGTCGACCAGCGGCTGCTCCCCGGGGTCGGCGGGTCGCCCACCCTGATTGCCCTGCTGCCGTGCCTGCTGTTCCTGCTGGGCTTTTTCCAGTGCTGCCAGCATCTCTTCGAGGCTCGTCACGAGGTCCTGGAGGATGCCGCGGGTCGTGCCGCCCACGTCGCCTCGGGCCAGCCGCGCGGCGGCCTGCTCGGAGTCATCGCGGACCTGTTGGAGCGCCTCGGGAATCGCCACGGCAGAGCCGTCGTCCCGCACCAGCGTCAGGGCCTTGGCCGCGTCGATCCCGACGCCATTCTGCTCGCGTGACAGCCGCACCCCCTCCAGCTGTCGCTCGCGATCGGCTTGCGACGCCTCCGCTGCGAGCTTCTCCGCACCCGCGAGTACGGCCCGTTCGACGCGGAGCATGGTTCGCAGCCGGGTCTCGAGTTGCACGAGCAGACGCTCCACCTCCTCCTCCCGCATCTGTCGAAGAATCTCCTCCAGTTCCGCCCGCGCGGTCTCCAGCTCCTCGATCGCTTGTTCCTGCTCGTCTCGCGCGTCCCGTCGCTTGGCTTCATCGAGCTTCTCCTGCGCCTTCCGCATGCGCTGCTCGGCGGCACCAAGCCGCTGCTGCGTGCGGCGGGCCCGCGACGCCTCGTCATCGCCATCCTGCTTCTCGGCCTTCCCGTCCTCAGCCGAGCCAGGCTCGTCCTCAGCCGGTGATTCCTCGCCGCTCCCAGCCGGCTGCTCTGCCGACCCGCTTTCGGACTCTTTCCCTGACTCTTTCCCTGACTTGCCGTCGGCAGAATCGGGGTCGCTCGATTCCGGGGCCGATTCCTGTTCCTGTCCGGAGCCCTCTGCCGGCGGCGACTTCGTGTCGTCGCTGGCCTTTGGCTCCATCCGCTTGGCAAAATTGCCGATGTCGCCGGCGAGCGCACGCGTCTCCTCGGCGAGCGCCGCCTGGCGTTCTGCGAGCTGCGCCTCGCGCGTGCCCGCCTCGGTCGAACCCTCCACGTCCCGCTGGCGGGCAATCAGCTTCGAGAGCCGGCCGAGAAACTGCCGAACCTCCTCCTTCTCGCTCGCCAGTCGCTTGTCGCTGTCGCCCGATTCAAGCAGCGTGAGCAGTTCGCGGAGCGTGTCGAGTGCGCCGGTTTGGCTGGTACCAGCCTTGAGCAGCTGTCCCTTCTCGAGCAGCTGCACGATCGTGTCGAGGCGGTCGCCCATCTCGGCATCCCTCGCCTGCTCGAACACGCTCCGAAGCAGGGCTGCCCGTCGCGGATCGCTCGGCGCCAGCAGGTCAGCGAGCCGCAGGAATGTCTTTTCAAGATCGCGAAACTGCTCCGCCACCTCCTGCTCCCGGGTGGCGAGACTGCCGCCCTCCGGGGCTCCCTTGGTCACCGACGAGGCGACGGGCTCGTCCGCGGCCTGCACCGGTCCGCTGACCAAGGACAGGAGACAGACCGCCGTCAAAAACGCGGTCGCGGCGGTCGGTCGGGGGATATGTCTCATGGCCGCTCCAACGCTTCTCTGGCCCGGCGCTTCTGCTGGTCGAGTGTGTCGGAGCGAATCTGTTCCTGCGTACGGATCATGCCGCGCAGCAGCTCCACCACCTCGTTGAACGACTCGAGTTCCATCATCTTATCAAGCACCTCCCGCATCCGGGCCAGCACGAGGTCGGCCCGTCGCACCAGTTCGGGTCGGCTCGTTCCCGCCCGGCAGGCTGCGGCCAGCGCAGGAAGATCTGCTGTCGACAGGGACGCGAGTGGGTCGGCGATCTGGGTGATGAGGCGGGCCTCCAGCTCCGGGGTGATCAGCTGGTTGTTGTCGAACTCCAAGCGGATGCTTCGGAAGGCCTCGGCCAACTCGGCGGTTTCTCCGGCGGCGCGGCTGGTGGCCTCGCCCAGTCCGGATGCTGGAGCGGGGCCGTCGGCCTCGTCGCCACCGGTAGCGGCTGCTTCATCGCGTCGCGGTGTTGCAAATCCATCGCGGGCCTGAGTGAGGTCAGCCACGCAGCTTTCATAGCGGCGGCGAAGAATGATCTCACGGGCTTCGAGCATCGCCACGAGCGACTCGGGGGTGACCACGTCGAGCGACCAGATGTCGCTCGTGCCGGCGTTCGGCTCGCCGTCGAGCGTGCAGGTATCTTTGGCCGTGACCGAGAGAGTAATCGCACGGCCGACCGTGAGACCGAGTGGTTCGAGCGGCACGACCTCGGCCGCCTCGGCAGGCAGTTCCACGACCGCATCGCCGGCCCGAACACGGGTCACGGGCAGCGATGTCTCGACGGCGTCTGCCATCGTCAGTTGGACGGTCGCCCCCGCCAGCCCGTGGTCATCGGAGATGGTGCCCACGAGCGGCACTCTGGCCCGCGGCGTGACCGCAGTGGAGATGCCGCGGAGACGGAGGGCGACCCGGGGCGGTTCGTCCGGCAGGGCTGAGAGCACGAATGTCATCGGTTCCCGATTCACGAGGCCGTCGGTATCGGTGAACCGCACGACGATGGTGCGATCGGCATCGAGTGCCGCGATCCGGCCGACGAGAGTGCGGCGCTGGGGCATCTGCGGTTTCGAACCACCAGGTGCGTCGACAGTTGGTGCGTCGACACGTGGTGCTTTGGAAGCTGGTGCG
>CANETO010000022.1 GCA_947440895.1 Planctomycetaceae bacterium
GCCGCGCCGCTTCGCGTGTTCAAGTTCCTCGAGCACCACCATGGCCGCTCCCTCGCCGAGCACAAAGCCGTCGCGTTCGTTGTCGAACGGCCGGCTTGCCCGCGTCGGTTCGTCATTACGGGTGGAAAGGGCGGTCAGCAGGTTGAAGCCGGTGACCCCAAAGGGATGGATCATGCTGTGGGTGCCGCCGGACAGCATCACATCGGCCTCGCCACGACGAACGATCTCAGCAGCCTCGCCGATCGCCTGACTGGAGGCCGCACAGGCCGTGAGGCAGTTGAGGTTCGGCCCCTGGGCGTCGAACAAGCCCGCGAGATGGCCGGCCGGCATGTTCGGCTCCTGCTCGACTTCCGCGAGCGGATGGAGCGTCTCGAGGCCCTCTTTCGTGAACTTCGCCACGTCGAGCACATCGCCCGTGATGGCGGCGTTCATCATGCGTGTGAAGGAGTCGAAGTCCTGCTGTCCTTCGCCGCTGCCCAGATAGACACCCAGCCGGGCCGGGTCCGCTGGAAGCCCCTGGAGCAGCCCGGCATCCTTCATGGCCTGGAGCGCCGCTCCGGCTGCAAATTTCGTGTGCCGACCGCAGAACCTCCAACGCGAAGGGTCCTGCCCTTCGTCGCTGATGTCCCAGTTGCGGACCTCGGCCGAGATCTTCGTCGGAAAACGCGAGGCGTCGAACACCGTCGTCATACCGACGCCGGACGCCCCCGCCATCAGGTTTTTCCAGAGCGGTTCTACGCCAAGCCCCAGGGGCGTGATGCAGCCTATGCCCGTGATCACCACCCTGCGCCTGCCGGCCACCATTGCCGTCCTCCGCCCACCACTGGGGCCGTCTGTACTGGGGTCAATCACCATTCAGGACGCACGAGCGGGTTGCCCGCCTCGTCGCGACCGACGTCGTAAATATGCATCTGATCGAGCCATCGCAGGAGTTCGTGCGGTTCGAACAGCTTCGGCACGCCTTCCCCCGGCTCGAGATGGGCAAAGAAGAGTTCGGCGTTTCCCTGCACCCTCTCTCCCACCGTGCTGGTCACCTTCGTCAATGAACCGGCCGGTTTCAGGTCGAGAACCTCAGCGCGGAACCGGATCGAATCGCCCGGCACGGCATCAAAATGAAACTCAGCCTGCGCGACCTTTGCCAGCACGACCCGCCGGTTGAATTCGATCGCGTCTGCCACGAGCAGTCCGGCCGTCTGCGCCATGCCCTCGACGATCAGCGAGTTCGGCATCAGCGCCGCCCCCGGAAAGTGGTCGTGCATGTGCTCTTCAGCGAGGGACACGTTCTTGACCGCCGTGGCGTGTCGTCCCCGCACGAATTCATCAAACCTGTCGATCCAAAACCAGCGCATAGTGTGATTGGTCGGCAGCGAGGCCGTTTTGCTGGGAACGTGTCCGGGAACGAAGCAACAGAGCAGGTCGGGCAGAACGTCAGGCAGTCAGTTTGCTCTGCACGTAGCGAACCATGTCCTCGACCGTGAGGGTGTTCGCGAAGTTCTGCACACTGGGATTCTGCTCGAACTTGGCCAGGTCCGCGAACGGCATCCGCGACTTGAGCGTGGCGATGCCTTTGGCATTCACCTTGCCGTCGACAACGTACTCGGAGCTCGACAGAACATCCTCCGGAAAGAGTTCTCCGCGGGAGATCTTGATGCCAAACGCCTTTTCGAGGCGAAAGACGATGTCGAGGAAGTCGATCGACTCAGCGCCGAGATCGCCAACCATGGTCGCGTTCGGGGAGACGTCTTCTTCGTCGACGCCCAGTGCGTCTACGAGGGCAGACCGGACCTTTTCAAAAATTTCATCTCGGGACGGCATCGACGTGGCACCTTGCAACGGGGGAAAAAACCTGATCGGAAACCAGAAGTTTTAGTGTCGGCCCGCCGACATTGAAACCCGAATCCGTTTATTTTGCCTTTCAGGGCCGAAACTCAGCGCGGAGTTCGGGGCTATGGGAGCCTTCAGGGACGCAACAATGGCCGGCGATCACTCCCCGCCAGCCGCCGAGGAAGTCAGGAACGCGGAATCGAGCCCCGCCCTAGACCGCAGCCCGGCGATCGGTCCCCCGTATCCGGCCCGCTGGCCTACGGCCTGCGGCCTGCCCACTGGGTGGAGGATGGTCCAGAGCTTCCGCATTTCGGCCCGCACCCGGGCATCGACCGCATCACCGTAGGGAATGCGGTCGGCCATGTTGTACCGCTCCAGCACCAGTCGGGCGGTGAGACTCGTACGGTCTCCCACCGACCCACTCGCCTTCACCTTGGTGAACGGGCCGTCCTGCGACTGGATCTCGGCCGTGACGGTAAGCACCTTGCCAGGCTCAACGAAATCGCCGTATTTCACATTCCTCGCCTCCCGCAGCACGACGATGCTGTGGGCGAAATCCTCACCCAATCGGATCGCCCAGGCGGCAGCCTGCGTCATCGACTCCAGCATCAAGACGCCGGGCATCACCGGAAAACATGGGAAATGGTCAGCCAAATACTCCTCTGACAGAGAGAGTGTCTTGATGGCCGTGATGCTCTTGCCGGGTTCGATCGCGGTGACACGATCAAGCAGGGTAAAACGCATAAGGACTCCAGGATTTCCGCACTTCTTCGTGAAGAAGTGGCAGCCTCAGCCAGTGCGACGCAGCAGGACGAACGGCCGTCGGCAGCGACTCCGTTCGCAAGCTGGTCGCAGTATAGGAAATCACTGCCGGCCTACAACCAGCGGGAACACTTCCCGCGGCGGCCTCGCCGAACTGCCACGCTGACAGCCGCGCCAGACCTCACAGGCCGAAGGGCCTGCCAGAGTTCCGCCACGCTTCGGCGCAGGCCGGGATGCGCGGCGCCGTTTTCAGGCAGTTCCCCGTGTGTCCGTGCCGCGGTTGTATTCGGCACGCTTCTTGCATTCCGTGCTGACAGGTCCGATGTGATGGGTTGCCGACGCCGCTTTCTGCATCGTGCGTTGATTTGTTTCCCCCGCCTTCACTGCGAATAATCCCCCGCCCTCAAGCAGTCCGCCGATGCGAACTGCCGACGGATGGGGCGACATTGTTCCAGGGACGGCGGGAGGCAAGCGCCCCGGGCTTGCTGCGGTTTCAGAGCCCCCTCACGACCCTGTCTTCACCTCTGCTGAAGGAGCATGTCATGCCCATTTATCGATCCATGCCACGAGTTGGCGTGAACTATCCGCTGAATGAACTGCGTGATGAACTGGATCGGCTGTGGACCTCGCTGACGACCGCACCCCCGCTGCACGGCTGGGGTGTTCGGCCGGACTCCGACCTGTTTCCGGCCGTCAACATCAGCGAGAGCGACGACTGCATCACCGTCGAAGCCGAACTTCCCGGCCTCGATGCCGGTGATGTCGACATCGCAGTGAACGGGGAGGAAATCGTTCTGAAGGGCGCCCGGCCGGAGACTCAACTGCTCGCCGAAACCGGAGCCGCCCCTGGTGCAGGAAATGGCGAGCGGCATGCGTCCGTTACCTGGCATCAGCGCGAGCGGGGTGCCGGCAACTTCGAGCGGCGACTCGTGCTGCCGACGGGTGTCGATGCCAGTCGCGTCGAGGCAAAACTCGTCGACGGCGTGCTCACCGTCATCTGCCCGAAGGCCCCTGAGCTTCAGCCGCACAAGGTGACCGTCCGGACCAGCTGAGCGACAGCGATTCGAAACGCAGACCAACCACCCATTCCCAGAGGAGCATTTCCATGGTCACCCCTACCGAACCAGCAAGCCCGACGGCCACGAGCACGAGGACGGAACCGTCGCCCGCCCAGCCCCAGTCCTCGCCGGCGGCGCCTTGCCTTACCTACCAGCCCAACGTGGACATCTGCGACTACGGCACCGAGGTGTTGCTGGTCACCGACATGCCGGGCGCCAAGGCCGACGGCATGAACGTGTCCTTCGAGGACGGCGTGCTCTCGTTGTTCGCGAAAGTGCCGCCGCGCACCCTCCCGGGCCGTCAACTCGGGCACGAGTATGGAATCGGCGACTACCGTCGCTCGTTCCGGCTCGGCGAGGGCTTCGACGCGTCGCAGATCTCGGCGGAATATCGCCGGGGCGTGCTCACGATCCACGTGCCGCGGCTGGCAGCCGTGCGGCCGCGGAAGATCGAGGTGCGGCCAGCCTGATCGGGGCGATGATGATGGTGTCGAATGTTTTTACGTGAACAGAAAAGGGGACAACACGATGAGTCTGATACCTTTTCGCACGAAGCGATCGACCGGCATGGAGCCGAGCAGTTTGGCGACGATGTCTGATTTCCGCAACGAGATGAACCGGCTTTTGGAGAGCTTCGTCAGCCGTCCGCTGATGGGGCAGTCGTGGTTCGAGTCGGGCGAACCCGGACAATGGATTCCCGCGATCGACCTGTCGGAGAGCGGTGGGGAGATTCATGTGCGGGCCGAACTGCCCGGCATCGACCCCAAGGATGTCGACGTCAGTGTCTCGGAAGACCGACTGGTGATCTCGGGCGAAAAGAAGTCGTCGACCGAAAAGACCGCCGACGGCTGGACGCATCGCGAGAGCCACTACGGCAGCTTCAGTCGTGCCATTCCTCTGCCGGAGGCGGTCGATCCCGCGAAGGTGACCGCCCGGTATGACAAGGGGGTGCTCACCGTAGTAATGAAGAAGTCGCCCACGAGCACATCGCGGAAAGTTCCGGTGCTGACGTAGCGAACGGCAGCCCACGGCGGTCATCCCGCGGTCTCAAGTATGCTGGTGGCGACGGGAGACGCCCTCCTGTCGTCACCAGCTTTTAGTGCACGGCCCCGTCATGCCACTTCTGCTCTCGCCATCTACGACGGCCGGCAACGGGCCGCTCTCCATCGATCTGGCGGGCATCGTCCCCGACCGCCTCGCCGACCTCTCCGCCGATGCGATCGCCCGCATCGCGATTTCGGCCGACGGCCGCCCCTGCCAACTCGGAGACCTGTTCACGATCGAGGGCAGCGCCGCCGACGGCCGAATCGACTGCGTCGGCGACTACTCCCGCGTGCACCGGCTTGGCGCCGGCATGCAGCGGGGCGAGATTGTGGTGCAGGCAAATGTCGGCCGGCACGCTGGCGAAGCGATGGCTGGGGGGACGCTTTCGGTGCAGGGCAACGCAGGCGACTGGCTGGCGGCCGACATGACGGGCGGCGAGGTGCTCGTGCGGGGCAATGCGGGCGACCATGTCGCCGCCGCGTCGCCCGGCAGCGAGACCGGCGTCCGGGGCGGATTGATCGTGATCAACGGCGATGTCGGCTGCCTGGCGGCCACCCGCATGCGACGGGGTCTGCTCGGCATCGGCGGCTCGTGCGGCGAAGCGGCTGCCTTTGAAATGCGTGCCGGCACGGTGCTCGTGGCAGGGCGGGTGGGCCGCCGATCAGGGGTTGGCATGCGGCGAGGATCGCTGATCGCCCTGTTGGAGAAGCCTGAAATACCGCCGACTTTTTCCCGAGGAGCGGCGTGGTCGCCCACCATTCTGCCACTGCTCGCCGGCCGACTCGCCCGGGCCGGATTCCACGCCACTGCCGGCCTGCCGGCCGATGCCTTTGGGGGCATCTGGCAGCACTGGCACGGCGATCTGCTGGCCGGCGGCCGGGGCGAGATTTTCCACCGATTGGGGCGTTGAACCGCAAAAACAGCGGTTTCTACGAGACCGCTTCCGGCGGCAGCCCGTTTCGGCTAGGATTTGGGACTCGCGATTCGACCCCCACAGAGCCTTTCGAAGCCACGCTCATGCCCACGATCAGCCAGCTTGTTCGCAGTCGCCGCCGACCCAAGCGGAAGTTTTCCAAGTCGCCCGTGCTCGACCGCTGCCCGCAAAAACGCGGTGTCTGCCTTCAGGTCCGCACGATGACGCCCAAGAAGCCGAATTCGGCTCTGCGAAAGATCGCCCGCGTGCGGCTGTCAAACCAAAAGGAAGTCACCGTCTACATCCCGGGCGAAGGCCACAACCTGCAGGAGCATTCGATCGTGCTCATTCGCGGTGGCCGCGTTCGCGACCTCCCCGGTGTCCGCTATCACATCATCCGCGGTGCACTCGACACGCTGGGCGTGCAGGGTCGGAAGCAGTCGCGCAGTCTCTACGGGGCCAAGAAGGGTTAATCACGAATCATGGGCAATATCACATCCAGCCGCGAGCAACTCCGTCCTGATCCGCGTTTCGGGTCCTTGCTGGCCAGCAAGTTCATCAACTGCCTGATGGAAGACGGCAAGAAGAGCATCGCCCAAAACGTGTTCTACAAGGCGATGGACATTGTCGCCCAGAAGATCACCGACGCCGAGCCGATCGAGATCTTCAACCGCGCGATTGAAAACATCAAACCGTCGGTCGAAGTGCGGTCGAAGCGTGTCGGCGGTGCCGCCTATCAGGTGCCGATGCAGGTGAGCCGCAACCGTCAGCAGTCGCTGGCGATCCGCTGGCTCTTGCAGTCGGTGCGTGAGAAGAAGGGCCGTGGCACGTTTGAGAAACTTGCCGAGGAGATCATCGCAGCCTACAAGCGCGAGGGTGCCGCGGTGACCAAGCGTGACAACGTGCACCGTATGGCCGATGCCAATAAGGCGTTCGCTCACTTCGCCTGGTAAGTTGCGAGCGTTATGGATCCCGCAGCATCCCGCCTGCTCGGGGAACTGATCCTCAGCCGGTCCGTCGCTTCGCTGGCCACGCTGCATGACGGCCTGCCGTTTGCCTCGATGGTTCCCTACGCCATCTGGAACGACGCCGCCGGCGAACGACTCCTTTTTGTCACCCACGTCAGTCGGCTCTCGGCCCACACCCGCGACATGCTCGAGTCGCCACGGGTCTGCCTGCTGATCATGGCTGCTGAAGCCGAGGCCGCCAGCGATTCCGATCCCGTGCCGCCACAGGCGTTGCCGAGGGTATCGATCCCGGCCGTCGCAGAGTTCATCGATCGCGATCATCCCGACCATGCCGGGCTCGCGCGTGCCTATCTGACGAAGTTTCCCTCCGCGGCCGACTGGTTCCAGCTCGGCGACTTCTCCATCGTGGCCTTCACGCCGTCGGGCTCCGCCCGGTTCGTCGCCGGCTTCGCCCGAGCCATGACGGTGTCCGCCTTGCAGCTTGAGGCCGCGGTCAGCCTTGCCGGGCAGGGCTGACAAGGCTTTCCGAAAAAGGTAGCCCTGCCGCGGGTAGAACAATCGGCCTGCCGTGAGGAATCGCACGCTCCCCGACGCCGCCATGGACGCTAGCGACGGTCGAGCGCCGGTGCGTTGTCAACGCCGTGAAGGACGTCCTGCAACTGGTCGGCGAGTTGGTCGACCTGCATCTGGAGCACGTCCGTGGGCGACACCAGGAACACCGGGTCATCCCAGATCTCGGCCCGCAACCGGGCGATTTCCAGCCGAAGCTCTCGCAATCGCATGTCGAGCGGTGCGATCGCGTCGGCTTTGCGGCCGTTGACTACGGCGGCTGCCGCAAGTTCCTGCTCCGCGAGATGGACGGCCGCGCGGGCCGCCCTGCGTTGGGCGGTGAAACCGTAGCCGTGGGGCTGGCGTCGGGTCTCGGCCACCTGCGCCCTCAGCAGGTCGATTCGCATTCGCAAGCCTCGCATATCGGTTTCGCTAACCTGTCCCCGGGAAACTGCGTTCAACTGCTCAGCCTTTTGCAGCCGCGTCTCCGCCAGTCTCAGACGGGCCTCCGCGTAACGAACGTGCAACTCGGCGTGCTGCCCGGAGGAATCTTCCGAAGGGGCGACAGGTGGCTGCCCCAGCGCCCAACTTGTGGCACAGCCCAGCGTGAGGAGGGCTGCCATCCACACTGGGCCGGCGGCGAACATGAGCGTGTGAACCACGGGAATAATTCCATCGGACGGGCGTGGCGATTCCGCGACCGCCACCGAAGCACCCGTAATCGACTCTATGCGTCGTCAGAGAGGCTGGCCAGCCGCGGTGGCAGGTATGCCGCCCGCAGTAGGGACACCTTCGTGGAAAAGGCCGCGAATCAACTTTGATCACCACCACCTACCGCACCCGCACCCGCATCGGCAGCATCAAGAGCGGCCGGCCCGACGAGAGTTGCACGAGCGCATCGGCCTCGGCAGCCAGCCCTTCGAGCCCAGGCACACCGGCCATCCGGGCCAGCAGCGCCGCCCGCAGGAGAGCCTCGCGGGCGAAGCTCGAGCCCGGGGCAGCCCCAGTACCCGCAAGCCGGGCCACCGGCGCAGCCGCGCCGGCCATTCCAAACAGATCGTCGAAGAGGCCCCTTGGCTCAGGGAGGAGCACCCGCTCGACCGCCTCGTCCTCACCGATTCCCGCCAGTTTTTTCGCCTCGTCGACGGCGTCTTCCAACGTGCCCAGGCGATCGACCAGTCCGAGGTCCTTGGCCATCCGCCCGGTGAACACACGCCCCTCGGCGAGCGTGGCCAACTTTTCCATGTCGAGCTTGCGTCCAGCAGCCACTTTCGAAGTGAACAACCGGTAGACATCCTTCATTGTGGCCAGAAATACCTCCCGCTCATGGTCGGTGAACGGCGTCTGCATCGACAGCCAGCCGGCGTTTCGGCCCTTGGCCACGACGTCGGTGTGGACGCCATATTTTTCCATTGCCTTCCCGATGGCGATCTTGCCGCCGACCACGCCGATCGATCCGGTGAGCGTGCCTGGGGCCGCCACGATCTTGTCGGCCGCCACCGCCACGTAATAGCCGCCGCTGGCGGCGGTGTCGGAGAGGCTCGCCACCACGGGCTTCGTGGTTCGTTCAGCCTCCCGCCAGATCAGGTCGCTTGCCAGCGCCGATCCGCCAGGAGAGTCGATCCGGAGCACGATCGCGGCAACTTTATCGTTCTTGGCCGCCTCGCGAATCGCCTTGATCACGCTCTCGGAGCCCGCCGAGCCACCACCAAGTAGCTCGTCCTTTCCCTTGCCCTCCTTGATCTCGCCTGTCAGGTAGACGATCGCAATCTGCTTGTCCTTCCCGGCGGCCGCGGCCTGCTTCTGTCCCGACAGCAATTCGACGAGCTTGACGAGACCAGCGATGCCGGAGAAATCGTTGTCGAGCTTCTGCTCCGCATAGTCGCGGGCCACCTTCGGCTCGTCGATCTTCAGCCGGCCCGCCAGCCCGCTGACCACTTCGTCCTCGTAGGCCACAGCATCAATGAGCTTCGCTTCGACGGCGGCCTCCGGCGTAAACACACCGGTGTCGATCAGCGTACGGACCTCGTCGACCGGCAGCTTCCTGTCAGCGGCGATGCCCTCCACGAGTTGCTCGTACAAATCACCGACAAATTGCTCGTATTGCGCCCGCAGTTGCGGGCTCATGGATGTCCGTGTCAGCGGCTCGCCTGCCCCCTTGAACTCCCCCACCTGCAGGATCTCAGCATCGACGTCGAGTTTGTCGAGCATAGTCTTGAAGAAGGTCACCTCGGTCCGCACGCCCGTGATCTCGAGCGTGGCCGCCGGGGGCATGGCCACCGTGTTGCAGGCGGCGGCCACCATGTAATGCACCGGTTCCGCACCGATCAGATGGGCCGCCACCGGCTTGCCGGCCTTCCGGATCCGACCGATCGCAGCCCGCAGTTCCTCAGCCCGCCCGCGGCCGATGGCCGGCGACTCGATCGAGAGCACGACGCCCTTCACGCGGGAGTCCGTGGCCGCCTTGTCGAGCCGTTCGATGATCCGGTGCAGATGGGGCGAGATGTCGGCCAATAGGCCGCCCTGCCCTACCCCATCGGCCATCGAGCCCGCCAGGCTGATGTGGGCGATCAATGCCGACTTCTTTTTGGCCGGCTTGTCGACGGTGGTGGCAATCACTGCTGTCGGCGATTCGGCCGTGGCCGCCTGCCCCATGACGACGGTCGGCGGCAGTGCCGCCGCCGCCAACACCACGGCGAATCGGCGGAAAAGAGCAGCAGCGCTGGTCGTCTGGCGGGAAATCGGTCGTCCGTACAGGGGGTGCATGTCGTGTCGACTCCGGGATGGACTTGAAAATGAACGGCCGTATAGTAAGATACTTGCGTCCAGATGATCTCTAGCTCGCCAGATCCCACCGTCGGCTCACTGCCGCCGCGAAGATCGATCATACACCACCTGGATCCCTCGTCCCTGATTGTGCACCATTTTCCGGTAGGTTTTTCAGGCCCTTAGGAAAGCGAATCCGCTTGACACGCATGTCCAAAATCTCCTCCAGCAAGAAGCCCCGGTCCTCGCGTCCCGTTGCCGGCACCTCCACGGCGAAGTCGGCCACGAAGCGGCCGCTAGCCTCGGCGGCGGCCCTGCGAAGCGTGGCCTCACTCCAAAACGGTCTGCTGAGCCGTGCGACTGATGCCACCGTCACGGAAGGCGAGGATGCGCCGACAGAGCGTCAGATGGAAATCTACGCCTTCGTCAGGGACAAGATTCACACCCGCGGCTACGGTCCCACGGTTCGAGAGATTGGAACAGCCTTTAAGATCCGTTCACCGAATGGCGTGGTCTGCCATCTCAAGGCGCTCGAGCGAAAAGGGCTTATCACCCGTGGCAAGAACATGTCCCGGGCAATCGAACTGGTGGCCGAACCGGCCCATGTGCGTGGTCTGCCGCTGGCGGGCTGGGTGGCTGCCGGCACGTTGCGTCCGGCAGAGGAGCAGAGCGAGCGGATCGACTTTGAAACGCTCTTCAAGCGGGAAAACCACTTCGTGCTCAAGGTCATGGGAGATTCGATGATCGATGCCCAGATTGCCGACGGCGACTGGGTGGTGATCCAGAAGAAACAGACGGCGCATTCCGGAGACATCGTGGTCGCCCAGACCGAGGATGGCGAGGCCACGCTCAAGCACTGGTTTCCGGAGCGGGATCGTATCCGCCTGCAGCCTGCCAACCCCGCCATGAAGCCGATCTATGTCAAGAACGCGAGGGTTCTCGGCGTGCTCGTTGGCGTGGTCCGCAAGACGGGATAGCGGCGTCAGACAACCGGGGCCGCTTCCTGCAACTGATGCAGCTTGTTGTAGAGCGTCTTGAGACTGATGCCGAGTTCCTCGGCAGTCCGTGCCTTGTTGCCGTGGTTGCGTTCGAGTCCTTCAAGGATCGCCCGCATTTCGAGGTCGCGCAGGCTCTCTGGCTTCCGTGACTGTGCGGGGACGGCCGGCGGTGTCGGTAGAGCACCTGCGAACGCTGCGGTCTGTGGTGCAGCGATTTTTGACTCGGGATGGTGTTTGGAAATCGCGGCCCCCAGCCGCGCCGGGAGATGCTCCACCGACAGCGGCAGTTCGTCGCAGAGCACCAATGCGTGCTCGATCACGTTGGCGAGTTCGCGGATATTTCCTGGCCAGCGATGACGGGCAAGAGACTCGAGCACGTCCGGAGTGACGACCATCGCATCCGGCGGAGTCTGCGGCCGTCCCTTGCGGACAAAATAGTCGACCAGTTCCGGCAGGTCGTCGATTCTTTCGCGCAGCGGCGGAATGGCGATCTCAAAGGTGTTGATCCGGAAGAGCAGATCCTCCCGAAACTCGCCGGCGGCCACCATCTCCTCCAGCGATCGATGGGTGGCGCAGACGACCCGCACGTTCACGGTGATCGGCTGGTTGTCCCCGACGCGGCGGATCTCGCCGCTTTCAAGCGCCCGGAGCAGCCGCGACTGCAGCGGCTTGGGAAGTTCGCCGATCTCGTCCAGAAACAGCGTGCCGCCGTCGGCCACCTCGAAAAGCCCGGCGCGGTGTTCGTCGGCTCCAGTGAACGCGCCCTTGCGATGGCCGAAGAGTTCGCTCTCGACGAGGTGCTCCGGCAACGCACCGCAGTTGACCGCCACGAGCGGACCCGCGGCCCGGGGGCTACCCTCGTGGATGCCGCGAGCCACCAGCTCCTTGCCCGTGCCCGTCTCGCCGCGGACGAGCACATTCGAGTCACTCGCTGCCACGCGGGCGACAAGCCGTCGGACACGGTCCAGGCCGGACGACCCACCCACCAACTGACTTGTGCCCTCGGCCCGACGGACGCGGCGTTCCAGGGCCCGCAGCCGGCCGGTCAACTCCCGTTTCTTCCGCACCCGTTCCAGAACAGCCTGAATGTCTGCCAGTTTGCAGGGCTTGGTCAGATAGTCGAAGACCCCTTGTCGAACCGCTGTGACGGCGCTCTCCAACGACGACTTGCCGGTGATGATCACCGTCTCGGTGTCAGCCGATGTCTCCCGAACCCGCGCGATCACCTCCAAGCCACCCACCCCCGGCATGTCGAGATCGACGATGACGCAGTCATAGGAGGTGCGATCGAGTGCGGCCAGCGCCGTACGGCCATCGGGACAGACGGTGGCCTCGTGCCCCAGCCGTGGCAGTTCGATCCGCATCAATTCCTGGATCGACGTCTCGTCGTCGGCGAACAGGATCCGCATCGGCTTGGCGTGCTGCTTCATGGTGTCCCTTCCAACGTGTGCGTTATGCGGCACGGTCGTGCTGATCGCTCTCGGAGACAGCCCCCGCCAAAGCCGCTGCGTCCCCGATGGCCGC
>CANETO010000023.1 GCA_947440895.1 Planctomycetaceae bacterium
GGCTCGGCGAACACGTCGTGGACGGTTGTAGGTCTTCTCCGCCGAGGCGCCCTCATGCTCACTTCGGTGTCCGGGGAGCCCGCCCTCATCGATAGGCATGGCACGATGCCATGCGCAGCACCGGCAAACTGCGTTTGCATAGAAAAAACGACACGATGTCGTGTTTTTCGTGAAGACAGCTCGCTTCGGTGTCCGGGGAGCCCGCCCTCGTCGATCAGCATGGCAGGATGCCGGTGATTCACGCTAAGCGGAGCCGGGGGTCGGGGTAAGCCGGAGCGAGTTGGGGTATCCTGCCCTCGAGTCGGAGGCTTTCACCGCCCCCGGCGGTTTGGACCGCTCGACGCGTATTGGCCTTGAGCCGGGCGGCGGGATTCCCGACAGTCTGCTGTGTTCCAGACCCCGGCAGGCCGGGGCCGCCCCGTGGAAGCAGCCATGGCTCGTCTGTTCCTCCTCATCCTGCTGACAACCGTCGCGTGTGCCGCGGCGGCAGCCCAGGCCCAGGAAATCCTGCCCACGCCGCCCGTCGCGCAGCCCAATCCGTTCTCGCCGCTCCCCGAAGGCACCGTCATCGGCCCCGGAGGCCCGATCGTGCCCGGCCCGCCCCCGCTACCAAAAAACTCGGCGGTCATTCCGCCGCTGGATGCCGAGACCGTCTGGATGCAAATGGTCGACGTGGTTGATGACTACTTCAAGATCGCGGCAGAGAACCGCGTGGTGTTTTCCAACGGCGTGCCCGCCGAGGGCCGGATCGACACCTTTCCGCAGACCGGCTCGACGCTTCTCGAGCCGTGGCGGGGCGACTCCATCGGATTTCGCGAGCGGCTCGAGTCGACGCTCCAGTCGATCCGCCGGATCGGCACGATGCGACTGATTCCCGACCCGGGCGGCTGGCGGATCGAGGCGGTGGTGCTCAAAGAACTGGAAAATATGCCCCGGCCGATGATGGCCACCACGGGTGGCGCCTCGTTTCGCAATGATGATTCGCTCTACCGCTACGGCACGCCACTTCCCACGCTCGGCCAGCAGGTGGGCGACCAGCCACGGCCGGTCGCCGCTCCCACGCCGAATCTCGGCTGGATTCCGCTCGGTCGCGACCCCCTTCTGGAACAACGCCTCCTGTCGAATGTGCTCGCCAAATTGGGCGTGGCCGCCGTGCCACAGTCGGAGCCCGCCTACCAGTCACCGCAGGGTCCGGCTGGCGGCATCGGCATGCCGGCAGCCGCGCCACCGCGCACACCGATATTCGGCGCCCCGATCCCACCGGAGCAACTGCCCCCTGGCGCCGTCATCGCGCCGGGGCCACCCGTGCCGGTCGAGTCACTGCCACTGCCGAAGTGACGCCTTCCGTCTACTCGTCCGTCACGCAGCCGAGCGACGCCGGTTGCACGCAGCGGATGTATTTCGCGAGGATGCCTCGAGTGGCCTTGAGCGGCGGTGCCTCCCACTCCTTGCGACGGCGGCGAATCTCGTCTTCCGACACCTCCATGTCGATCGTCGCCGTGTCGGCGTCGATCACGACCACGTCCCCATCGCACACCAGCGCGATCGGCCCGCCTTCCTGAGCCTCGGGCACGACATGCCCGACGATGAAGCCGTGCGAACCGCCCGAAAACCGCCCATCGGTGATCAGGGCGACGTCGTTGCCAAGGCCGGCACCGACAAGCGCCGAGGTCGGCGTGAGCATCTCCGGCATCCCCGGGCCACCCTTGGGCCCCTCGTAGCGGATGATTACCACATCGCCCCGCTGGATCGCCCCCTGCTCCAGAGCCGCCAGCATCGCCTCTTCGCTGTCGAACACGCGGGCCGGACCGCGAAACCGCGAGCCCTCCTTGCCGGTGATCTTGGCCACGGCACTGCCGGGCGCCAGATTGCCGTGAAGGATGGTGATGTGCCCGGTCGGTTTGATCGGGTGCTCCACCGGCTGGATGATCTTCTGCCCGGCGGCCAGTCCCTTGCTCGAGGCGAGGTTTTCCGCCAGCGTCTTGCCGGTGACGGTCATGCAGTCGCCATCGAGGAGCCCCTTGTCGAGCAGATACTTCATCAGGCCGCTCGTGCCGCCGATCGTATGCAGATCCTCCTGCACGAATTTGCCGCTTGGCTTCAGGTCGGCGATGTAGGGCACGCGGCGCGAGACCCGCTGGAAATCGGCCGGTTCGAGGGGCACATCGACTGCTCGCGCCATCGCGATCAGATGGAGCACGGCATTGGTCGAACCGCCGAGCGCCATCACCGTCACGATCGCGTTTTCAAAGGCCCGCCGAGTCATGATGTCGCGGGGCTTGAGGTCGAGTTCCAGGAGGCGGTGGATCGCCGCGCCCGCCCGCTGGCACTCGTCGAGTTTGCCGGCATTCTCTGCGGGGATCGAGGCGCTGTCGGGCAGTGCCATGCCTAGGGCCTCGATCGCCGTGGCCATGGTGTTGGCCGTGTACATGCCGCCGCAGGCACCGGCGCCTGGACAGGAGCGACGCACGATGTCACCACGGCGGGCATCGTCGATCCGTCCGGCGACATACTCGCCGTAGCACTGGAACGCCGACACGATGTCGAGCGGCGTGCCGTCGGCCAAGTGGCCGGGGCGGATCGTGCCGCCGTAGACCATCAGGGCAGGGCGGTTGAGCCGTCCCATCGCGATCAGGCAGCCCGGCATGTTCTTGTCGCAGCCAGGAATGGCGACCAGCCCGTCATACCACTGGGCCTGCATGACCGTCTCGATCGAGTCGGCGATGACGTCGCGGGACGGGAGCGAGAAGCTCATGCCGTCGGTGCCCATCGAAATGCCGTCGCTGACCCCGATGGTGTTGAACCGCATGCCCACCATCCCGGCTGCGGTGACCCCCTCGCGGACCCGCGCCGCCAGTTTGTCCAAATGCATGTTGCAGGTATTGCCCTCGTACCACATGCTGGCGATGCCGACCTGCGGCTTGTCGAGGTCGCTTGGGCTGAGGCCGGTACCCAGCAGCATGGCCTGCGAGGCCCCCTGCGAACGGGGCTGGGTGATCCGGGAACTGTAGCGGTTGAGAATGCTGGTGGCGGTTGTCGTGGTCATGGCGGTTTCCTGCGGGTTGGGTGCAGAATAGTGTTCTCGTCTCTTGTTTGAAAGATGCAGGTGAAAGGTGCTGGAGCCGGTTCGTCCCGAATTCGTCTACCTCGACATGGGGAACGTGATCGTTTCGTTCGACCGCGATCGGGCCTTTCGGCAGATGGCCGCGGTCAGTGGCGGCGACCCGGAGGCCATTCGCGACGCGGTCATGGCGGGAGGCCTGCATGAAGCCAGCGAACGGGGTGCGATCGAGTGGCCGGAATTTCACGCCGAGTTCTCCCGGCGGACGGGCACGACCTCCGATCCCGAAGCTCTCGCCCACGCCGCCAGCGACATGTTCTCACTCAAGATCGATATGCTGCCGGTGATTGCCGGTCTGGAGCGGACTGGCTGCGGGCTGGGCATCCTTTCCAACACCTGCGGCCCTCACTGGGAGCATCTGCTCGCGAAGCGGTATTCGGTTCTGCCCGGGCATTTCCGGGAGATTGTGCTCAGCCACGAAGTGCGGGCGATCAAGCCGGAGCCCGATATCTACACGATCGCGGCCAAGCGGGCCGGGGTACCGCCGGACCGGATCTTCTTCTGCGACGACATCCCCGCCCATGTTGACGCCGCCCGTGCCGCTGGTTGGCAGGCGGAGGTCTTCACGTCGGCCGGGGGCCTCATCGACGCCCTTGATCGCAGGGGCCTGAAGCTGGGGCTCTAAACGTCTGGTCCACACGTGTCAGGCCGTGTCCCGGGGCCCCGGCCGTGTCCGGGGGTCATGCCGTCAGCGAACGCATCAGGCCAGCCAGAGTGGCCTCGTCAAACCGCCCCTCCACCACAACGACGCCGTCGACGGTGAGCACCGGCACCCGGGAGCCGTAGAGCCGCTCCAGGTCGGGATGGGCGTCGACGTCGACCAATTCCACGGTGGCCGTGGAGGCGTAGGCCGCCAGCATGTCCTCCGCCGCCTCGCAGAGATGGCAGCCCCGACGCGTATAAAGCGAAAACACCATAGCTTGGATGTATAACAGAGCGAGGCGGCCGGGCCAGCCGTATGCTTTTCGCGACAGAGACCAGACCACCTCGATCATCCCCCGCATGCCTGATTCCGTCCCCATTCCGGATGTTCCTTCCGCGCCAGCACAGACGCTGGAGGAATTTCTTCGCGTGGCGCAAGCCAGTGGTCTGGTGGATTCTGACCAGCTCGACCAGGCCATCGCCCCCTGGAAGGCCGTCATGGGCCCGGTCCCTGAGGACTGTTTCCAGGCCCTCCGCGATCGGGGGCTCCTGACGAGCTGGCAGATCGAGCAGCTTCGTCGAGGACGCCACAAGGGGTTCGTGCTCGGCAAGTACAAACTGCTGAGACTCCTTGGCTCGGGCGGTATGAGCAGCGTCTATCTCGCGGAGCATGCCACCCTCCACAACAAGGTGGCCATCAAAGTGCTGCCGGTGAAACGGGTCAACAAGACCTCCTACCTCGCCCGCTTCGAGCGCGAGGCGCGGTCGTCGGCCCGGCTCAACCATCCTCACATCGCCCGGGCCTTCGATCTCGATTCCTCAGGTGCCATCCACTTCATCGTGATGGAATACATCGACGGCACCGATCTGCAGGCGCGGGTGAAGAAGGACGGCCCACTGCCGGTGCGTGTGGCTGCCGACTTCATCCAACAGGCGGCCCTGGGTCTGCACTACGCCCATGAAGAGGGGCTCGTGCACCGCGATATCAAGCCAGCCAATCTGATCGTCGACACGCGGGGACACATCAAGATTCTCGATCTTGGGCTGGCACTGGCCAATGACGACGAGGATGGCTCGCTCACCAAAGAGCACGATGAAAAGGTGCTGGGTACCGCCGACTACCTGTCGCCTGAGCAGGCCCGTAACAGCCATCTGGCCGACCGCCGATCCGATATTTATTCGCTCGGATGCACGCTCTACTACCTGCTCGTGGGCCGGGCTCCCTTTGCAAAGGGCTCGTTGGCCGAACGCATCCGCGGGCACATGAACGAGCCCGCCCCCAACCCTCTGGACACGCGGCCCGACGTGCCGAGCGCCATCGTCGAACTCTACTTCCGGATGATGGAGAAGCACCCCGACGCACGGCAGCAGACGGCACAGGAAGTGGCCGACTCGCTTGCCGTCTGGCTGGCCAGTGCCGAAGCCGGGACCGGCAGACCACGGGTAGAGCCACCGAGTCGGTCATCCCTCCGCAGGACCACCGACAACACGACCGGCGCAGGCGACCCGGTCCGTCCCTCCACCGGACTCACCGACCAGCGGAGTGCGATCGCACCGCCGCCGGCTGTCACGCTCCGCGGCCCCGGCAGCGGCGTGTCTGGCGGTTCTGTGAGCGGACTGGGCAGCGGCTCCGGCCTGCGGTCGGCTGTCGATCTGCATAGCCTGTCACTGACGCCACCACCGTCGAGCGCATCCCGCTCCACCCAACGGCTCCCGGCAGTTTTTCCGCCGATGACGCCCCGGGCGGCCCGTCCGGGCGGCACGACCCCGACACCTGTGTCCAAGGCCTCCACACCGGCCGAGCCCATCGCCAAGCCGGTAGCATCCGGCGGCAACTGGCTATGGAGGCGTCATGCCGGGCTGCCTCTGATGGCATGGCTCGTCGGCGGCTTCCTGCTGGCATGGGCGATTGCAGTGACCGCCTGGCTGTTGCTTGGCAGTTTGGGAAGTCAGAAAGCGATACCCCCAGCGAACATCGCGTCCCCCGGTGTTTGAGTCAGCCACCGGCTCCCACTCAGCCGGTAGCCGGCGTGATCTGCCACGGCCCTTCAGCGAGGTCGGCCAGGCGGGTACGGTGAGTGAGGTCGTAATCGAGCGGCGTGAGCGTGACCTTGCCGGCGGCCAGCGCCGTCACGTCCGACTCGTGTGGCGACGGCGGCGGGGGCGGATCGTTCGTGGCCCAGTAATACGAACGGCCGCGGGGATCGACCCGCCGTTCAAAGGCCTCGCCGTAGCGGGCGATGCTCATCGGCACGACCCGCAGTTCCGGCGTACCGCGGAGGGCCCGCGTCGGAATGTTGATGTTGTAGAGGCTGCCTGCGACAGGACGGCGGGCAAGCAGCCCGGAGAGCACGTCTGTGGCGATTTCGGCGGCCCGATCGTAGTCGGCGTGTTCATCCCACTCGAGCGAGACCGCGATGCTCGTGATCCCGAAGAAGGCTCCTTCGATGGCAGCGGCCACCGTGCCGGAGTAGAGCACATTGATGCCGGCGTTGAGGCCGCTGTTGATCCCGCTGACGACAAGGTCAGGCCGCCGCGGACAAAACTCCGAGATGCCGAGTTTGACGGCATCGGCCGGACTCCCATCGACGGCCCAGCCACGGCTCCGCGAGCCGTCGAAAACCTCCTTGGCGGTCAACGGCGTGAGAAACGTGATCGCATGTCCCACGCCGCTCTGCTCGGTCGAAGGAGCCACCACGCTCACCTCCCCGAGCTTTCGCAGGGCCCGTTCCAGAGCGGCCAGACCGGGGGCAAAAATGCCGTCGTCGTTGGTGAGGAGCGTCAACATGGTGCGGACAGATGGGGGGAAGGGGCCGACACAGCCGCCGGAAAGGCAGACCCCAGACTATAGCAGACCGGAAAAACGCCGTGACTCCAGGCAGTGTTCCCATCCGGCAGCGTCGCTCTATACTGGCGGGCTTTTCCGCCCCGCCGTTTCGAGTCAGCCATGCCAGCCCCTGCCGTCCCGACCACCACCGCGAAGCCCACCTCTGCCGGCACCTCCCAACAGGCGGAGCGGGTGCTGGTGCTCGACTTCGGCTCCCAATACGCCCAACTCATCGCCCGCCGCGTCCGCGAGCAGCACGTCTATTGCGAGATCGTCCGTCACGACGTCACCGCGGAACGCATCCGGACCCTGGCCCCGAGGGGCATCATTCTCTCGGGCGGGCCGTCGAGCGTGTATGACTCTGGCGCCCCGCGGTGCGACCCCGGTATCTTCCGGCTGGGTATCCCGGTACTCGGCATCTGCTACGGCATGCAGTTGGCATGCGACGCCCTCGGGGGCCACGTCGGTCGGGCCCAGGCCCGGGAATACGGCCGTGCCACCTGCGAGGTGCTGGAGGCGGACACGCTCTTCGCCGGCGTGCCCGCCCACACCGAGGTGTGGATGAGCCACGGCGACCAGGTCGATCAGGTGTCAGCCGATTTTCGGCCGGTGGCCCGGACGGCCACATGCCCATTGGCTGCCGTCCGACACGAGTCGCTGCCGATCTACGGTCTGCAGTTCCACCCCGAAGTCACCCACACGCCGGCCGGCGGCACGATCCTGAAGAACTTCCTCACCTCGGTCTGCGGCTGCTCCGGCTCCTGGCGGCTGGAGGATTTTGCGCAGAGCGTGATTGCCGACGTGCGGCAGCGGGTGGGCAGCGACCGGGTCATCTGCGGACTCTCTGGTGGTGTCGACTCGGCGGTGGTGGCCGCGCTCCTCTCGCGGGCGATTGGCGACCAGCTCTCCTGCATCCTGGTCGACAACGGACTGCTGCGGAAGAACGAGGCCGCGGCGGTGATCGACGAATTCCAGACCCACTTCAAGACCGACCTGCACGTCGTGCCGGCGGAGCAGAAATTCCTCGATAACTTGGCCGGCATCACCGAGCCGCAGGAGAAGCGGAAGCGAATCGGCAAGGCCTTCATTGAGTGTTTTTCCGACGAGGCCAGCAAAATCAAAGGGGCGAAGTTCCTCGCGCAGGGCACGCTCTATCCTGACGTGATCGAGAGCGGCGCCGCCCCCGACGGGCCGGCTGCCACGATCAAGCTCCACCACAACGTGGGCGGACTGCCCGACGATCTCGAATTCGAACTGATCGAGCCACTTCGGGATCTCTTCAAGGACGAGGTGCGAGCCCTCGGCCTCCAGTTGGGCTTGCCTGAGCGGATCGTCTGGCGGCATCCGTTTCCTGGCCCCGGACTGGCCGTGCGGTGCTTGGGCGAGGTGACGAAGCCACGCCTGATCACGCTCCGCGAGGCCGATGCGATCGTGCTGGAAGAGATTGAACGGGCCGGACTGATGCGGAAGATCTCGCAGGCCTTTGCCGTGCTCTTGCCGGTGCAGAGCGTGGGCGTGATGGGGGATGCCAGGACCTACGATGACGTGCTCGCCGTGCGGGCGGTCGAGACCGAAGACTTCATGACGGCCGACTGGAGCCATCTGCCCTACGAGGTGCTGGCGAGCATCTCCACGCGGGTGATCAACGAGGTGCGGGGTATCAACCGCGTCGTCTACGACATCTCGTCGAAGCCTCCAGCCACGATCGAGTGGGAGTGAGCAGCGTACCGGGCCACACTCAGGTCCGCCGCTTGCGGGTCGCGAACGGATGGGACGAAAGGGCGTGATGGTCCTCCAGGCCGGTAACCTCGAGCGTAAGTCCGGCCCGCTCGAAGTCAGCCTGTAACTGATGCAGCCCCTCCATCACGCTGTGATCCACGAGTTTCGTGCCTTCTAAATTCACGACCACGTTGTTCTGCTGCTCGAGACCGAGCTGGCAGAGCTGTCGGCGAAAGGGAATCCAGTTCGAAAACACCGCTGAGCCCCGAGCATCCACTTGGACGCTGCTGTCGTCTAATACCGTGACCTCGAGAAATGGCTTGAACATCGTCCTGATTGGCAGCCCGTTGAGCAGATGAATGATGAACTTCACCACCACGCCGAGGAGCACGCCCACGAGCAAATCGGTGGCCAAGACACCCACCAGCGTCGAAGCGAAGATCACCAACTGTTCACGCCCGATCTTGTAGACGCTGATGAATTCGCTGGGCGATGCCAATCGGTAGCCTGTGTAGACCAGCATTGCCGCCAGAGACGCCAGCGGGATCGTGCAGATCAATCCTGGCAGAAGGGCAACAAATGCAAGCAGGAACAGTCCGTGCCAGAGATCGGCGAATCGCGTCTGTGCTCCATTGTCGATATTGGCCTTGCTGCGCACGATCTCGGAGATCATCGGCAGGCCGCCGATTGATGCCGCCGCCACGTTGGCAATGCCGACGGCAACCAGATCGCGATCGAGCTTCGTTTTTCGGTGCCACGGGTCGAACATGTCGATCGCCTTGGCACTGAGCAACGACTCGAGATTCCCCACCAGCGCAAACATCAGCACCCACATCAGCCCCGCATAGCGTGTCGCCGGCGCCATGAACACGGAAAAATCCGGGAACACCACGGCCGCCGACAGGTTGCGTGGGACGCTTACGAGAAACGAGGGCCCAAGCGGATACGCATGGCCGGCGAACTCATAACTGTGGTCATGATCCAATCCAAAGAGCATGCCCAACGGCACGGCCACAAGGAGCACGACGAGTTGACCGGGAATACCCTTCAGCCACCGCAGTCCGAGCCGACCCCTCAGATGCGGCCACACAAACAGGACGATCAGACTCAAGGCCCCGATGCAGGCAATCTCCGGATTAAGATGCGTGACGGTTTCCGGCAACTCTCGAAGGATTTCGAGTGGCTCAGCAGCCGCTTGAAGCCCAATGGCAACCGGAAATTGCTTGAGCACGATGATGACGCCAATTGCCGCGAGCATCCCATGCACCACCGCGGTCGGAAAAAAGTCGCCCAGCACACCCGCCCGGAGCAGCCCAAACAGCACCTGCACCACGCCGGAGGCCACACCGACGGCGAGCGTCATTCGATATGCGTTCATGTCGGCGGCAGGGTCACGGCCCGCCGTGAATCCAAACGTGTGCATCGCTCCCAGCACGATCACAATCAGGCCCGCCGCCGGCCCCTTGATCGTCAACTCTGAATTGCTGATGAACGTGGTGATGAGCGCGCCGACGACTGCCGTGAAGACACCCGCGATCGGCGGAAAGCCGGAGGCTACGGAGATGCCAAGGCACAGCGGGAGCGCGATCAGAAAGACGAGGAATCCCGATAGAGCATCCTGGGGCAGATACCCGAGGAACCCGGCTGCGTCACCGCGAGGAATTGCTGCTTCTGCGGCGGAGTGAGATTGAATCTCGCGCCCTTCATCCTGCGAATGAGCCATGCCGCACCTATCATTCACCCGCAAGATGTCCGCGAAGCCTGAACAAACGCCGTATCCCCGGCAGTTCTCCGCAGTAAATCTGGGACGGCTGCCAGGCCGAACTCGCCACCTCGGTAAACTCTCACTAGCATAATGGGATCGACTCGTTCGTACCTCCATCCTTTCGTAACCGTAAGCGGCAGGACGGCAGGTCCCTGCCGCGATGGATACTGCCATGCACGTCTCGATCGTCGAAGACGACCCAGTCATTGCCAAGGCCGTGGCGACGGCCGTCCGTGAGGCCGGGCATCAGTGCACCTGGGTTGCAGACGGCGAATCGGCCATCCGTGACAAGACACTCATGTCGAGCGACATCGTTGTGCTCGATCTGATGCTGCCAAAAGCGAGCGGTCTCGACGTGCTGCGATCGGCCCGGCAGGCTGGCGTCCGCACGCCGGTCATCCTGCTCACCGCCCGCGGCGCGGTGCCAGACAAACTGGAGGGCTTCGAGGCCGGTGCCGACGACTACATCGTCAAGCCGTTCGCCATCGACGAACTGCTCGCCCGGATCGAGGCGGTGCACCGTCGCACGGGCCACAAGCCTGGTATGGAACTGACGGCAGGCGACCTGCACCTGAGCCTGGCCACCAAGCGGCTCGCGATGGCAGGCCGCACGATCGAACTCACTCCCACGGAATTCAGCATTCTGGAACTCCTGATGCGTTTCAATGGGCAGGTCGTCACGCGAAAGATGCTCTGCGAGCATGTCTGGGGCTTCGACTGGGATGGCCCGACGAATGTCATCGAGGTGCACATCAACCGGCTGCGGGGCAAGCTCGACAAGGGCCGCGACGAGTCGCTCATCCGCACGATCCGAGGCCGCGGCTATGCCCTCGCGTCTGTTTAACCGCATCCCGTGGGCCACGCTCCGCGTGCGGCTGACGATCTGGAACACGGCAGTGGTGCTGCTCGTGTCACTGGCAGCCCTGCTGGCTGTTCGTATCGGGGCCAAGGCAGCCCTCTACCGTGAGGCCGATGCGGTGCTTCGGGGCGAGGTGAACGAGGTGGCCATCGCCTTACGCGACCTCTACCCAAACACAGACGCCGTCGTCGGGGAACTGCGCCGCAAGGCGGCAGGCCACGAAGAACGCGGCTGGTTCACGCAACTCCTCAAAGACAACGGCGAAACGATCTGGAAAAGTGACAGCTGCCCGGAAGAGGTCGCCACCTGGCTAGTGGACCGTGAGAAGCTCGAAAACCTCGTTCAGGTGAGGGGCTACCGGTTTGCCCGGCGGCGGATCACCGATCCAGTCGACGAGCCCTTCCATGTCCGGATCGGCATGGCCACGGCCTATCTCGACGACGACATCAACACGCTTGCACGGCTGCTCCTGCCGGTGGCCGTTGGGCTCTCGCTGTTGACGCCGCTGGTCGGCTACTGGCTGGCCCTTCGTGCCACCAAGCCCGTGGCCGAGATCCTGCGAACGGCCGAGCAGCTCAAGCCCACGCGGCTGGGAGACCGCCTGGAAGTACAGGGCACGCAGGACGAACTCGACCGGCTGTCGCTCACGATCAACCGCCTGCTCGACCAAGTGGCAGGGTACGTCGAGCGGCAGCAGCAGTTCGTCGCCGATGCTGCCCATGAGCTTCGCGGTCCGCTGGCAGCCATGCAGAGTTCGCTCGAAGTGGCCGTCTCGCAAAACCGCACCGCTGACGACTACCGAGAGACCCTGGCCGACGTGCTCGAGGAGGCCCGACACCTGTCGAAGCTCTCCAACGACCTGCTGCTCCTGGCGGAAACGGGCGACGGGACCCGCGACCGGCCCCGCGGGCGTGTCGATCTGACGGCCATCGCCCGGCAGACCATTGCCATGTTCGGTGGCGTGGCCGAGGAGCGGTCGGTCGGCCTGATTCTGGAGGCGCCGACCACAGCCGTGCAGTTGCCCGGTGACGCCTCGCAGCTTCGACAGGTATGCGGCAATCTTCTGGACAACGCGATCCGGTTCACGCCGAACGGTGGGAAGGTCACCATGGCAGTGGTTCCCGACGACGATGGCACGCACGCGGTCATGACCGTCACCGACACTGGCTGCGGCATCACGCCTGAGCACCTCGGCCGCGTGTTCGACCGTTTCTACAAGGCCGACGCCTCTCGGACCCACTCCGACGCGGCTCGCAGCGGCGGGCTAGGCCTGGCCATCTGCAGGTCGATCGTCGAGCGGCACGGCGGCACCATCGCCGTCGCCAGCACCCCCAGCCGGGGCACGACCTTCACACTCCGCCTGCCGACCGTGGCCTCATAGGCCGCATTCGACATGCGTCGGGCGGCCCAAACCGTCACCCTGCTCGCCGCATGCCCCCATCCCTCCTA
>CANETO010000024.1 GCA_947440895.1 Planctomycetaceae bacterium
CTCAATTGGGTGCCGAACATGAAGGTGGCGATCGACGCGGTGCTGGAGAGCGGCGCGATCTGCGAGGCGGCGATCTGCTACACCGGCGACGTGCTCGATCCGAAGCGGACGAAGTATTCGCTCGACTACTACGTGAAGCTCGCCAAGGAACTCGAAGGGCTCGGCGCCCACATGCTCGCCATCAAGGACATGGCGGGCCTCTGCAAGCCGTTCGCGGCGGGCCGGCTCGTGAAGGCGCTGCGTGACGAGATCGGCATCCCGATCCACTTCCACACCCACGACACCTCGGCCGCCTCGCTGGCAAGCGCCCTGGAGGCTGCCCAGGCGGGTGCGAGTGTGGTCGACGCAGCGATGGCCAGCTTTGCGGGCCTGACTAGCCAGCCAAATTTGAACGCGATCGTGGAGGCGGTACGCAACACGCCGCTCGACACCGGCCTCGATCCAGAGCCCCTGCGGCATCTCTCCCATTACTGGGCGGCGGTCCGCGAGCACTACACGGCTTTTGAGTGCGGCATGAAGGCGCCCGACGCCGACCTCTATCTCCATGAGATGCCGGGTGGCCAGTTCACGAACCTGCTTGAGCAGGCGAAGGCCCTCGGGCTGGGTGACCGCTGGGAGGAGGTCTGCCGGGCCTATGCAGACGTCAACCAGCTGCTGGGCGACATCGTGAAGGTGACGCCCACGAGCAAGGCGGTGGGCGACCTGGCGCTCCTGCTCGTGACCAACGGCATGCAGGCGTCTGAACTCCTCTCCGACTCCCGCGACATGGCGTTTCCAGAATCGGTGGTCGATCTTTTGGCCGGCCGGATGGGCCAGCCGCCGGGCGGCTTCCCGCCGGCGGTGGTGAAGCGGATCGTCCGCCAGGGCGACATCGTCACGGGCCGTCCGGGCGCCTCGATGCCGCCGGCCGACTTCAAGGCGGCCGAGAAGAAGGTGACGGAACTCGTCGGGCGGACGGCCTCGCCACGGGAGGTGCTCTCCTGGCTGCTCTATCCACGAGTGTTCCAAGACTATGTCCAGCACGCCAACAAGTACGGCAACGTCAGCGTGCTGCCGACGCCGGCGTTCCTCGAGGGCCCGAAGGCGGGCGAGGAGCTGCCCATCGACATTGAGCCGGGCAAGACGCTGGTGGTCCGCCTGCTGACGGTGGGCGAGCCTCATGCCGACGGCACGCGGACGGTGTTCTTCGAATTGAACGGCCAACCGCGGGCCGTGTCAGTCGCGGACAAGAGCCTGGAGGCGAAGATCCAGCGGCGGCCAAAGGCGACGGTGGGGGATGCCCGTGAGGTGGGTGCTCCGATGCCGGGTCTGATCGTGACGGTGGCGATCCGGCCGGGCGATGCGGTCACGAAGGGGCAGAAGCTCTTGAGCCTCGAGGCGATGAAGATGGAGACGACGGTCTACGCAGAGCGGGACGGCAAGGTGGCCGAGGTGCTGGTCAGCCCGGGCACGCCGGTCGAGGCTGCGGAGTTGATCATCCGGTACGCAGACTGATCCCGTCCCGGGAGACTTTCATGCCCTTGCTCTTTCCACGCCGCAGTCTCGTGGCGGGCGTTGTGCCTGCTCTGGCTCTTGCCCGCCATGCCGTCGGCCGGTCGCCGGCGATAGGTTCGGAAGCCATCCGCCCCGTTCGGGTCGAGACACAACTGGTGACCCACACATACCGCGCGCCGTACAAGTTCGGCGGCATTCCCGTCGACCGGGCCACGGTGCTCGATGTGCGGATCGAGGTCGAGGATCAGGGAGGGCGGCGGGTGACGGGCTTCGGCTCGATGCCGCTGGGTAACGTCTGGGCGTTCCCGGCACGCGACCTGCCCTACGCCACGACGCTGACTGCGATGGAAGGACTCGCGGCGCGGATCGCCGACATCGTCGGGAGCTGCGACCTGACAGCCCATCCGCTCGAGATCTCCCACATGCTCGAGCCGGAGTTCGAGCGGGCTGCCGCCGAGGAATCACGGGCGAGGAACCTCGCGGTACCGATCCCGAAGCTCGCAACACTCGTGACCGCCAGTCCTTTCGATGCGGCGCTGCACGACGCCTGTGGCAGGGCTTTGGGCCGGAGCAGCTACCGGATTTTCTCGCCGGACGTGATCGGGCATGACATCTCACGCTATCTCGGCCCCGAATTCACCGGCGTCAACCTGCAGCACGTGCTGAGCGACCGGCCTCAGGAGGCCCTGCCGCTGTTTCACTCGGTCGGTGGCCTCGACGCCGTGCTGCCGACCGACCGCGATCCCGCGCCGGATGACGGTCTGCCGCGGACGCTGGCCGACTGGATCCGCTTCAACGGGCTCACGCACATCAAGATCAAGCTCCAGGGGCAGTCGCTCGACTGGGACGTCGAACGGACCCTCGCGATCGACAGAGTCGCCCGGGAGACGCGGCCCGCAACCACGTGGAACTACTGCGTCGACTTCAACGAAAGCTGCCCCACCGTCGACTACGTGCTCGAGTTCCTAAGCCGCATCCGCGAGGGTTCACAGGCCTGTTTCGACAGCATTCTCTACGTCGAGCAGCCGACGGCCCGCGATCTCGACCGGGTGCCACGCAACGACATGCACGCTGCCGCGAAGCTGCGGCCCGTGGTCGTCGACGAGTCGCTCGTTGACCTGGCGAGCCTTCTCAAGGCACGCGACCTCGGCTACACCGGCGTGGCCCTCAAGGCGTGCAAGGGGCAGTCCCACGCGATGCTGATGGCCGCGGCCGCACGCAAGTACGGCATGTTCATTTCGGTGCAGGATCTCACCTGCCCGGGCGCATCGTTGGTGCACTCGGCCGGCATCGCCGCCTGGGTTCCCGGCGTTGCTGGACTCGAAGCCAATTCACGGCAGTACATGCCGGAGGCCAACCGCGAATGGGCGGCGCGGTTTCCGGGACTCTTCCGCATCACGGACGGCCGACTGCACACCGGTTTTCTGGCCGACTCGATCGGGTTGGGCACTACTTCCTGACACCGCCCGGCGTGGCCCGGAGCGTCGTTAGTTAATCGGAATCGACCGTCCGCTCATCATGGTGTGGACGGCGGATCCTTCAGAAGGTCCTTGAAGACCTTGCGGACCTTGTCAACCTTCGGCGACACGACCGCCTGGCAGTAGGGCTGGAACGGATTGTTGGCGAAGTAGTCCTGGTGATACTTCTCCGCCGGATAGAACGTGCTGGCCGGTGTGATCTCGGTAACGATTTTGCCGGGCAACACCTTCGCCGCATCGAGCTTGGCGATCACCTCTTCGGCAGTCTTCTTCTGTGCGTCGTCGTGATAGAAGACTCCTGAGCGATACTGCGTGCCGACGTCGGCGCCCTGCCGGTTCTTCGTGGTCGGGTCGTGCGTGCTGAAAAACACCTCGAGCAGTTTTTCATACGGCACCTGCTGCGGGTCGTATGCGATCTCCACCGCCTCAGCGTGGCCCGTCTGGCCGGTGCAGACCTGCTCGTAGGTGGGATTGGGGTTCTTCCCGGCGATGTAGCCGCTCGTCACCGAGTGCACGCCCTTGATCTGGGCATAGACCGCCTCGGTGCACCAGAAGCAGCCACCGGCGAACGTCGCCTTCGCCAGTTCACCCTCAGCCCCCGCCGCCATACCGCTTGTAGACATCATGATCGCTCCTGCCAAAAACAACCGGACAAGTCGTGCCGTCATATCTGTCGGCTCCTCGTAGGATTCGAATATTGCACGCGGGTAGGCGACGGGATCGGCGGAAGCTCGAGGAGCCTTGGGCGTATCCTCGCCCCGGCGACGAGACTTCTGACGTCCCGGAGCCGGGCCCTACCGTTGAGCTCTGTTCCCAAGCATTGTAGCGATCCGCTCCGGATCGACGACGAACCGCAGCGGTTTCTCCGCCCATTCGCCGGCGTAGCCCACGCCGATCCGCGGCGTCCGCTCGATCAACCGCCGCGGCAGAGCGATCCCGCTGGACTCGAGCCAGAGTCCGGTGCGGCGGCTCGCAGGCCGGCCGTCGAACGAATGATCGATATTCAATGCCTTCGTCAGCCGCCCCGGCCCGTCATGCTCTCCCACGCCGCGGATCAGCACCGCCGCTGGCACGCCTTCCCGCCCCGTGACGATATTCAGCATCCAGTGCATCCCGTAGCAGAGGTAGACATACCAGCGGCTGGCCGGGCCAAACATCGTGGCATTCCGCTTGGTGAGGCCTCGGGAGCCGTGGCAGGCCAGATCGTGGGCCCCGAGATAGGCCTCGGTTTCGAAGATCACGTGCCGAGTGAGGCCCCCGTCAGCGGCCCGCACCACCAGCATCGCCCCGAGCAGTTCGCGGGCCACACGGTCGGCGGGCCGGTCGAAAAATTCGCTGGTGAGCACCCTCGAGGACGTGGCAGCCATGACGCAGACGGGATCCCTATGATATTGGCGGCAATTCGGGCATCATACCCAACCCCACCCGGCCTCAGAGGCTGGCCCTCAGTCCCCTAAGGCTCTTGGAGCGTTTTCCACTCATGGAAGCAGGCATCGTCGGTCTCCCCAACGTTGGCAAGAGCACCCTCTTCAACGCGCTCACCCTGTCGAAGGCAGCGCAGAGCGCGAACTACCCCTTCTGCACGATCGAGCCGAATGAGGGAATGGTGAGCGTGCCCGACAACCGGCTCACGCTGATCACGAAATACATCCCGCCGCAGAAGGTGATCCCCGCCGCTCTCAAGCTCGTCGATATCGCCGGCATCGTGAAGGGTGCCAGCGAGGGCCAGGGCCTCGGTAACAAGTTTCTCTCGCACATCCGCGAGGTCGACGCCATCCTGCAGGTGGTCCGCTGCTTCGAGGATCCCGACGTGATCCACGTGGCCGGCAAGGTCGATCCCGTCTCCGACATGGAGACGATCGAGATCGAACTGATGCTCGCCGACATCCAGCATCTGGAAAACAGCCTGCCCAAGCTGGAACGTTCGGCCAAGGGGGCCGACAAGGATGCCAAGCTCAAGGTCGAGGTGATGAAAAAGTGCCTCGCCCACCTGGTGGCTGAGAAGCCGCTCCGCACGCTCACGCTCGACGAGGGCGAGCGCGTGGCCGTCAAGGAATTCGGGCTGCTCACGGCCAAGCCGATCCTCTACGTGGCCAACGTCGATGAGACCGACCTCGAGGGCAAGGGCCCGCTCGTGCAGAAGGTCCGCGAGGCGGCGGCCAAGGCGGGCGCGGCGGTCGTGCCGGTCTGTGCCAAGCTCGAGGCGGAGATTGCTGAACTTGACGAGGCCGACCGGGGCGAGATGCTGTCCGGGGCCGGGCTCACCGAACCGGCGCTGGCCGTGCTGGCTCGGGCCGCCTACAAGACGCTTGGCCTGCAGAGCTACTTCACGGCCGGCGAGAAGGAGGTCCGCGCATGGACCGTGGCAGTCGGGGCCACAGCCCCACAGGCAGCCGGCGTGATCCACACCGACTTCGAGAAGGGCTTCATTCGCGCGGAAATCTACTCCCTCGCGGATCTTGAGACCTACAAGACGGAGAAAGACATCCGCGCCGCAGGCAAGCTCCGCGTGGAGGGGAAGGAATACGTGATGCGCGACGGCGACATCTGCCACTTCCTTTTCAATAAGTAAGGTCCCGTGGGGACTGGGGCATCATGAAGCCATGCCCCCGTGGGGAATGGCGTACCATGGAGTCTCCGTGGGGACAAGATTTCATCTTGTCCGTGCCCCAAGACCGACTCAGCAAGCTGGAAACTTGCTGCCACGACTGTGCACGCTACGCGCTGAGCGATTCCGGCCGCGGACGATTCTCGCGGAGATTCTCCGGGAGCCAGTCGTCGTCGCCCTCGTCCGGGTTGACCGACGGGTCTGCGCCATGGCCCTCCGCGTCCTTGTCGCCATGCGGATCGACCGTGCCACCAATGAATGAATAGGCGACCGGGATCATGATCAAGATCAACACGGTGGTCACGATCTCGCCAAACGTCATCGCGGCCGCCATCGGGATCAGGAACTGAGCCTGAAAGCTCTTGTCGAAGAGCAGTGGCAAGAGCCCACCAACGGTCGTGATGCTGGTGAGAAACACCGGCCGAAACCGCACACAGCCCGCCTCGCGAATCGCCAGCCGCAGCGGCCGCCCCTCGCGAACCCTGGCGTTGATGAAATCAATGAGCACGATCGAGTCGTTCACCACGATGCCCGAGAGGGCAACAACTCCGAACATCGTGAAGAGCGACAGCGGCATGCCAAGCATGGCATGGCCAAAGACGGCGCCGGCGGCACCAAACGGGATCGCCGTGAGGATCAGCAGCGGCTGCAGGTAGGAGCGAAATTCGATCGTGAGCAGCACGAACATCGTGAACACCGACACGATGAAGCCCAGACCGAGGCTGCGGAGAGATTCGTTGGTCTGCTCCTGCTCCCCTTCCCAGCGGACGCGAACCGCAGGAAACTCGTCCTTGAGCACCGGCGTGAGCCGTCGCTCAAGTTCCCCGGTGATCTGCCCAGAGGTGAGCGTCGAATCGGAGTCGATGTCAGCCGTGATTGTGATCGATCGCTTCTGTCCGAGCCGGTTGATCTCCGAATAGCCACGGGCCACGTTCGTGTCGGCCAGTTCGCCGAGCGGACGGGCGATGCCATCGGGACCCTTCACACGCACGTCGTCGAGTGCTGCGAAGCTCCGCCGCTCTTCGCGTGGGTAGGCCACCATCAGCTTCACCTCGTGCCGGCCCCGCTGCAGCCGCATCACCTCTTCCCCGTAGAAGCTCGCCCGGATCGTCGAGGCCACGTCCGACAGCGACACTCCCAGCGCCTCGGCCTGCGGCTTGACCTTCATCTGGTATTCCCATTTGCCCGGCCGGGAATCGTCATCGACGTCAATCACGCCCGGATACTCGGCTAGCCAGCTTTTCATCCGCTCGACGGCGGCCTCCAACTGCCGCACCGACTCTTTGTCGGACGGGGCCAGCAGCTTGAATTCGATCGCCTTGCCCGCCGGACCGATGTTTTCCGAGGTGAAAATCACGCTGTCGGCTCCCGGCACCGATCCCGATTCCTTCCGCCACTCGGAGAGGAACTGTTCACTATTGATCGTGCGATTGATCGCATCCTCGAGTTCCACGTTCACCGATCCGATGTGGCTGCCGCCGAGCTTCGACTCAACGCTCGGCTTGCCCCGCACGTCTGCGGAGCCCACGGAGCTGTGCACGAAGGTCACGAGCGGCCGGCCGCCCGCAGTAAGCCGCGTTGAGGTTTCGTCCAAGGCCCGCTCGACCTGCGCGATCGCCTCCTCGGTAACGCTCGCCGGCGTTCCGTCCGGGAAGATCAGCCTCGCCTGAATTCGCTTGGCGTCGATCTTCGGGAATATCTTGAAGGGTGTCACGCCGCTGCGGATGAGCCCGACCGCGAGGATCAGGATTGCCGCAGCACCGGCGAGCACGGCGTACCTGTTTTCAATCGCCGCCTCGAGCGCGGGAGAATAGCAGCGTTTCACGAACCACTTGAGGCCGTTGTCGCAGCTCCGCTGCACGAACTGCAGGGCGGGCAGGAGCGGCCGCAGCGGGGAAAACAGGAACTGGAAAAACCGCAGCACGGCACTGTCTTCGTGGGCTAGATGCCCTGGCAGCACGAAGAGCGCCTCGGCGAGAGAGACCATCAGCGTGGCGATGAAGGCAAAGGGCATCACCGCGATGAACTTGCCCATCACTCCAGAGACAAACAAGAGCGGCAGGAACGTGATCACGGTCGTCATCACGCCCGTCACGACCGAGGGCAGCACCTCCGCCGTGCCGTCGATCGCCGCCTGGACGCGCCCCTTCCCCATCTTGCGGTGGCGTTCGACGTTGTCGCTGACCACGATCGCGTCGTCGACGTCGATGCCCACGGCCATCAGAAACGCGAACATCGAGAGCATGTTGAGCGTCTGGTCGCCGGCGAACATGAGCGCCCCGGTGCCAAGCATCGAGACGGGCACGCCCATCGCCACCCAGAACCCGATCTTGAGATCAAAAAAGAGCGCCAGCAGCACAAACACGATTGCCAACCCCTGCGTGCCGTTGGAGAGCAGCATGTCGAGCCGCTCGCGGACATCGACGGAGGCGTCTCCCCAGGTGACGAGCTCGTAGCCTGGTGGCAGCTCCGCATCGGCGACATACTTCTTCACCGCCGCCACCATCGCCAGCAGGTCCTCTCCGGAACTACGGTCGATGGAGACCATCAAGCCGGGGCGACCGTTGATCCGGTCCCGCCCGGCGACGTCGACGAAGCCGTCCCGCACCGTCCCCAGATCGCCGACGGTGAGCACGAGGCCATCGGGCCGCGTCACGAGCGGCAGCTTGGCGATGTCCTCGCCGAGATACTGCTTGTTCTTGCCGCGGAGCAGGATCTCTCCCCCCTCGCTGCGGATCGTACCACCAGGGAGTTCTAAATTTTCCTTGCGCACGATGTCGGCGACCGCCTTGAGCGACAGACCGTGCTTCCGGAGCGTGTCCTCGGAGATCTCGATCGTGATCTCGTAGTCTTTGGCGCCGCCAATGTTGGCCGCCGAGACGGTTGGCAGCGCGAGAAGATCCTCCCGCACCCGCTCGGCAACGTCCCGCAGTTGCAACTCGGACCGCTCGTCGCTGCCGGCCGACTGCGGTGCCACGACGCCCACCTTGATGGCCGGCTCGCGGAGCGTCACCTGCTCCACCTTCGGATCCTCGGCCAGTTCGGGCAGGCTCGGAATTCGCTCGACCTCTGAGCGGATCTCCCCCACCACCCGCTGCGGATCCTTGACGCCATCGGTCATCTCGAAGACGACAAACCCCATCCCCTCGCGGGCGATGCTCGTGATCTTCTTGATGCCCACGACGCTGCGGCAGGCCTCCTCGACCTTCTGACAGATGCCTTCCTCGACCTCCTCAGGAGTGGCCCCGGGGTAGGGCACACTCACCAACGCGATCTCCAGATCAAACTCTGGAAACGCCTCGCGGCGCATCGAGGAGAAGCTGATCCAGCCGATGATCATCACGGCGAAGACCAGCACGTTCATGGCCGGCGTGTTGTGAACCGTCCAGGCGATGATCGACCTCATGGGGCTGCCTCCACCAATTGCATGCCTTCCCGCGGATTCGCGAGCTGGCTGGTGACAACGCGGTCGGTCTGCAGCAGGCCGCTCTCCGCCTCATTAAAGACGATCAGGCCGCCGCCGGAGTGGAACGGCCGCGGATGGACGATCACCAGCTTGTCGTCCCGCATCAAGAACATGTCACCAGACGGCCGGACCGCCTCCTGAGGCACCGCGACCAGCGGCTGTGGTACATCGACCTGTACACGCACTTCCACGAACATACCGCGCAAGAGCGACCGCGGAGCCTCGGGAGGGAGCGTCGCCATCGTAGCGCCGTAGCGATCTATGGCCTTCACGTCCGCTGGATTCGCCACGAGCACGCGACAGGGGAGCGTGCGGGTCTTCTCGTCGAGCCCCCGCCCCTCCTGCCTGGAGAGCACGCCGTCCCATTCGTACGTCCTGTCACCCATCGTGAACACGACCCGGGCGGGGGCATCGGGCAGATCGTGGGCGCCAAGGCCATTGCCATCGGCCTGACGACCGCCCCACACCTGCGCAAGCTCGTCCATACGAAGGCTGGTCTTCACCTCGACGGCGCTGGTGTCCTCCAGCATGACCAGCGGCGTGCCCTTGGACACGAACGAATCCTGTTCGACCTTGTCTTCCACGACGACACCGTCCATGGGCGCCAGAACCTGTGTCCGCGACAGATCGAGCTTGGCTCGCTCCAGCATGGTGGATGCCAGCGACTCCGCCTCCGTGAAGCGTTCGCGTCGCTTGGTGAGCACGCGTTTCTGCCCCTGCAGCATCGTCAGGGCGTTGGTTACGGTGAGTTCTTCCCGTAGGGCCCGTTCGTGTTCGGTCTCGGTGACGATGCGGTTGGCCTTGAGGGTATCGAGACGGCTCACCTCGCGACTGGCCAGATCCACCTGCCGCTGCGAGAGGTCGGTCGACGAGACATTCTGCGCAAGCTCCTCGTTGATCTCCTCGATGTTGAGGGCCGCCTGTCTGAGCTCTCCCTCGAGCCGCTGCACCTCGAGTTGGTAGTCACGGGGATCGATCTCGAAGAGAACGTCGCCCGCCTTCACCGACTGGCCGGCGCGGCAGGCCTCGGACTTTCGCAGCACGCGGCCAGGCACCTCGGCGGCCAGCGTCACCTCGCGGAGCGGGACAACCACGCCGTCGGCATCGATCTCGATCCGCCCCGCCATCTTCTGGAGAGGCGTGGTGCGAACGGCCACGGCCGCCGGGGCCTCGACCGCCCGGCGAGGAGGTGGCTTTTGGCTGCCAAGGTACATGAACGCGGCGACCGCGGCCCCGAGAATCACAAGGGGCAATATCCAGCCGAGAATCGTGCGGATGACCTTCATGGACTGGCTGGCTCTGTGATGGGAAGCGTGACGCGCCGGATTTGACGATGACCACCGGGGACAGCGTCGATGCCTCGGCGTAGTGCAGGCACCACGCGCATAGTGCTTATTCTACGCTCTTGAGACACACCCGGGGAGCACCACTTTTCGTTGACCGCACTGCGAGCTCAGCAGCGGCACACAGCCTCGGCGCAGCCCCGCCCGCTCACCAGCGCCCCGTTGATCGAAGCGGTCGTGCAGTGGTCGCCGCAGATAAATAGGCCCGGGGCCACCTGCGATCCGGCCATCCTGGTCCGCCGTGCGGCCGGTGATTCATCCGGCAGGGCGTGGTCGATGCGAACAGTCTTCAGATGCCGCCAGGCATGCGCGGCCGGCCCGAACCAGCCTGCCGCCTGTCGTCGCACGGCGTCGTGCAACTCGCCATCATCCCCCTGCCAGTCCTGCCTGATGGAGACATAGACCACCGCAGCCCCCGCTGGCGCGTAGCCGCCAACCACGTCGGAGGGCACCGTGACATTGTCGATCGCCCCACCTTCCTCGGCACTCACGACCACTGTGGGGCTCGAGAGCGGCGACCGCGTCGCGGCGAAGGCTACCATCCGCGTCGATTTCCAGCCACGCGACGCGACCGTCCCGCGTTGCTCATCAGGGAGCAGTGCCGCTGCAGCCGACCCTTCGGTGGCCACCACGACGTTCTTCGCGGCGAGTTCACGGCCGTCGGCCAGCACCACGAGCCCGGGCTGCACCTGCCTCACGGCTGTGTCGAGCAGCAGTGCACCGGTCGGGAGCCCAGCCGCCAGCTGTTTCGGAATCGCCTCCATGCCGCCGCGCGGCAGGCAGGCCCGGCCGAGTGCAAACATGGCAAACGTGAACTGAAACACCGCCGCCGACGTGTCGAGCGACCGCTCCAGAAACACGCCGCCGAAGAAGGGCTCGAAGAACCGCTTGATGAAGGCCTCCGAAAAGCCGCGGGCATTGAGTTCCTCGCGGGTCGACCGCTCCGCCGTGGGACTGGGTCTGCTCGAATCGGCCGCATGGTCACGCACAGCCCGCACGCAATCGCTCCGCAGCCGGGCCGTCCGCAGGCCGTCGGCAATCCCCACGCTGCCCGAGAGAAGCGATCCCACGGCCGCCAGTGGCCGCCGCCAGGGATCGCTCACGGGCCGCAGTCGGCCCCCATCGGCCACGAGGGCGCCGGGCTCAAAGGAGCCCAGCCCGAGCGCCGCCAAGTCGAGTTGCCGCCGGCCCTCTGGGTAGGCATCGAGATAGACCTGGAAGCCGCGATCAACGCGAAAGCCATCGACCGTGTCGGTCGCCACGCGGCCCCCCACGCGGTCGGCAGCCTCGACCACGAGCACCTGCCGGCCCGCCCGCACGAGTGTCCGCGCGCAGGCAAGGCCGGCCAGACCGGCGCCGACGACGATCGTGTCGGCGTTCACAGAGGCCGCACGACCGACTGGCTCCGCCAGTAGTCGAACAGTGTCTCGATCGAGTTCACGCCACCGCCGGTGCCGCTCTTGTTGACGCCGCCGTAGGGCACGCCCCGCGGGAAGAGGTTATGGGCATTGATCCAGCTGTTGCCGGCGATCATCGACTCAGCGACGCGGGCGGCGCGGCCGAGATCGCTCGTCCAGACGCTGTTGGCAAGTCCGTATTCGGTGTCGTTAGCCATCGCGACTGCCTCGTTCTCGTCGGAGAACTTGGCCAGATACGCCACCGGTCCAAAGATCTCCTCGCGGGCGGCGATGTTGTTGAGCGTGCCCGCCAGGAGCGCCGGCTTCACATAGAAGCCCTGGTGCCCCGACACCTCGGCCGGCCCACCGGCCACGATCGCCTCGGCCCCTTCCTGTGTGCCCTTCTCCAAGTAGGAGAGCACCCGCTTTCGCTGCTTGGCATTCACGACCGGGCCCATATGCGACTGTCCGGCGAGCTGGTAGCCAACCTTGACCTTCGCCATCCGCGACCGGCACTCGTCGACGAACCTGTCGTAGATCGACGTATGCACGAGCCAGCGGGTGGCGTCGCAGCAGACCTGGCCCGCGTTGA
>CANETO010000025.1 GCA_947440895.1 Planctomycetaceae bacterium
AAATCGCCCACCACTCCTCGAGCCTGCCCGATGGCTCCTATGGCGGCAACCCTGCCGGCTGGGTGCTCGACGTGGGCAGGCTGCGGGTGTATTTCGCGGGAGATACATCGCTCTTCTCCGACATGGCCCGGATCGGCTTCCCGCACGACGGTCGACGGATCGACGTGGCGGTGCTGCCGATCGGAGACCTGTTTACGATGGGGCCCGACGATTCGCTGGAGGCGATCCGGATGCTGTCCCCCCGGATTGTCCTGCCGAGCCACTACGGCACCTGGCCACCGATTGCGCAGGATGCCGAGGCCTGGGCAGCGCGGGTGCGTGAGGCCAAACTCGCCGAGCCGCGGGTGCTCGCGCCGGGTGAGTCGCTCACGGTGTCGACGGTCGCGCCGTAGGCAGTTCCACCGGCTTTGTCGGCGGCACGCGAACCTCGATCATGGCATCCACGACCCGCACCTCGAAGACGTCGACCTTGAGCTGGGGGTTGTCGCACCAGGCGCCGTCGCAGAGCCGGAAATTCCAGGCGTGCCAGGGGCAGGTCACGACACCGTCTTTCATGGGTCCTGAGCCGAGCGAAGCCCCCATGTGCGGGCAGAGGTCATCGATGGCGGAATAGTTCTCGCCGTCGAAGAACACCGCGACGAGCCGGCCCGACACCTCGAACACCCGGCCCTGCCCGGTTGGGATGGTGCCTGCCTGCGCCACGGCGATGAAGGGGGCGTCGGACGGATTCGCGGTGTCGCTCATGACTCTCAAGATGTAGCATGTTTCTCATGCAGGAGAAACCGGTCATCGTTGAAGCCCCCTCGACGCGGCTCCTCGTGCTGGACGTCGATGGCACCGTTACCAACAGCCGTCACGAGGTGACGACGGCCACCTGCGAGGCCGTGGCCCGGATCCGGGCAGCCGGTATCCGCGTGGTGCTGGCGACAGGCCGTCGCTACCGAGACACGCTCCCCGTTGCCGCCCGGCTGGGCATCTCCGGGCCGGTGATCACGGCGTCGGGGGCGCTGGTGAAACGCACCTCCGACCATGTCACGCTCACCCGCGCCGAGTTTGAACCGGGCGTGCTCGCGGGCGTGGTCGCCACCATCGTCGCGGCTGGCCATGAGCCGGTGCTCTATTCCGACAGCTTTGACGAGGGCTTCGATTTCCATTGCCGCAGCCTGAACGTCTCCGCGACGCCTGGACGCGATGCTTCGAGTGAGCCTGCCCCAAGCGTCTCCGGCCTGGCTGAATATCTCGACCGCAATCGAGAGCTGGCGCGGGTCGTGCCCGACCTGCACACCAGCGTGCCGCCGGGCGTCTTCGCCGGCTTCGCCATGGGCCAGCACCGGGCCATGCTCGACCTGGAACAATCGCTTCACGACAGGTTTCCGGGCCAGCTCTCGCTCCACACGATCCGCAGTCCGCGGTATCTCCACTGGATGTGCGAGATCGCGCCGGTGGGCGTGACGAAATGGACGGGCATCATGGCGCTCGCCAAGGAGTGGGGCATCCGGGCGGCGGAAATTGTCGCCGTGGGAGACGACGTCAACGACCTGCCGATGATTCGTGGGGCGGGCATCGGTATCGCGATGGGCAATGCCCAGCCGGCAGTGCTCGCGGCGGCCGACCGTGTTGTCGCCCGGGAGGATGCCGACGGCATCGTCGAGGTGGCCGACCTGCTCGTGGGTTCGCGGTGAGCAGAGGTTTTCCCGGTCGCTGACGCTCCGGGCTCCTCCATAAAAGCCCCCGGCGGGAGCCGGGGGACTCCGGGTGTGAAGACCAGCCCGCGTGCCATGCAGAACCGGGAACGCCCAACGAACCGGTGTCCCCGGACTTCCGTCCGGGGCTTTTTGTGTGATGAGCTGCAGCGTTGCCCAAGAAGCCCCCGGCGGATGCCGCTTCCCCAGCCCGCCGTGGCCCCCCAGCCCACCGGGGCCTGCGGACACACTGCCCGGATGGGGTTTGAGCAGGTCGCCCCGATCCCTATACGTCTGCGGTCGCAGGGCCTGTCGCCCGAGAATTTGAACGGCGAGGCGTCCCCTTCGTGTGGTGCCATCCATGGAACTGAAACTCCACCGCCCGCACGCTGCCTGCACGCAGACGGGTCGGCCCTTCGTCGCCGGTGAGCCACTCGTCTCGGCGCTTGTGCGATCGGTGGGACAGCTTGATCGCTGCGATTATGCCGCCGATGCATGGACTGGTCCGCCTGCCAACACGCTGGCGTGGTGGCGGTGGACCTATCCAGCCACCACGGCCGTCGGAGCCACCCTCGCGCCGGCCGATGTGCTGCTCGACGTGCTGGAGGAGCTGGAGGGGAACGAGCCAGACGCGGCCCTCCGCTATCTCGTAGCGCTGGAGCTCGTGCGTCGTCGCGTGCTGCGATTCATCGATCGACCGCTGGCTCACAAACGCGGCCCCGACGCCGGCGGCAGCACGGTCGGCGTCCCCGGTCAGCCAGTCCCGCCTGCCGATCTGATCGTCGCCTGTCGCAAGCGGGATCGAGAATACGTGGTGCAGACCGTGTCGCCCCAGCAGGCGGCAGCCCCGAGTGTCGAGGAGCGGTTCACGGCGCTCCTCTGGAGTGGAGGCGCGGCATGACGAAGGCGTCTTCAGACCGTCGGGCGGCCTCCAGCCTGACGGCTTCGCGGGCGATGGCGTTCGTGCTGGTGGTGGCAGCCCTCGCCTCCACCGGGGCCGCGTGTCCTCAGGCCATTCGCGGCTACCAGGTGGGGGTGATGCCGCTCCCACGAACGCTGCCAGCGCAGCCCACCATCGATCAGATCATCGCCACCGTGCATGACAACACGCAGCGGGTGCGGAGCTACATGGCCCCGCAGGCGGTGCTGATCGTGCCCGGCGTGCCCCGGCTGTCGGCGCAGGTGGCCTGCGAACCGCCCCGGCGGTTCCGCCTCCGGGCACAGACCGCGGTCACCGGCAGTGAGCTCGACATTGGCAGCAACGACGACCTCTTCTGGCTCTGGATCCGCCGACACCAGCCACCGATGATGCTTCACTGCCGCCACGATCAATACGACCAGTCATCGGCGCGTCGGCTGCTCCCGATCCGTGCCGACTGGATGCCTGAGCTTCTGGGACTGGTGAACTTCCGCCCCGAGGACCGGCACGAAGGGCCCTTTCCCCTGCCCGACGGCAGGCTCGAAATTCGCAGCCGCATTCAGCAGTCTGCGGGGAGCACGGCGAGCACCGACGGCGAGCTACTCAAATCGACCATTCTCGACGGCACCACCGGCCTCGTGATCGAACAGCACCTCTTCACAGCCACCGGCGAGCGGCTGGCCAGCTGCCGGACGACGAAGCATCGCGTCGACCCGCAGTCGGGGGCGGCGCTGCCGCGGTTGGTGGAGGTGTCGTGGCCAGGGTCGGGGATCGAGTTCCAGTTGGAGCTGGCGGCGATTTCCACCAACACGCCCTCGACCGACCCCGGACAGCTCTGGCAGATGCCCGCCTACGAAGGCTACACGCCCGTGGACCTGGCTGATCCGTCGGTGGTGATCGGACCTGCTCCCGCTCCCTAGACCGTACTCGCCAGATGTCTTGTGGCCCAAGCCGTTTGCACTACTCCCCGTGGAGTTTCATCTTCTGGCGGGCCCGCGCCAGCGTTGGGCCGATCGAGCCCAGTGGCATGCCGGTGAGCCGGCTGATCTCGCCGTAGCTGCGGGCTTCGAGATGATGGAGCCGGACGAGCCTCGCCTCCATCTCGTCCAGACCGTGGAGCATCAGTTCCACCTGTTCCCGGTTGGCCAGCCGGCTCTGGCTGTCGTCGCCGTCAACGGGATGGGCTGGCTCGTGCCCATCGGCAAGCGGCCGCCGGCCGCGGTTTTTCTCCTGCATCCGAGTCAGACCGCGAACGGCGACCCGCCTGGCCACGACGGCCAGATAGGTCGCCAGGCTCGACCGGCCCGCAAACCCGCGGAGCACTGCGGCGTTGTGGTGGAGAATTTCGAGGAGGATGTCGGCGAGCAGGTCCTCGCGGTCGGCCGGCGTCAGGACCAACTGCCGCTGGGCAGCGGTGCGGTCGACGACAAAGGCGAGCAGCCCGATAAATCGCGTGACGAAGGCATCCCAGGCATCCGACTGCCCCTGCAGGCATGTCTGCACAAGATGCCGATCCTCAGGGGTGAAAATCGACTCCACCGGGGCTGTGCCACCGCTGGCCGAGCCGGTCGCAAGAGGAGATTCCATCGTCGTCACGGCCATGGTCACGGCACACCTTCGCGAGCATCCATAGCCCGCGTGCCGCAAAAAAAGCGGCAGAGGACGCGGCACCAGGAATGGAGTTTTGCCCAGACTTCCCCAATCATAGGGGCCGCCTCCCGCCGTCACCAAGAGGATGCCGCTCCGGACTCATGAAACCTTGCCGATTCGCCGATTTCTGAATCGTTGACAGGTGCGTGGACTCCCCCTACGATTCCGCGCATCCGGTACAGATTGCCAGTTCTCCGGAAGCCATTCAAAGCGTCAGCAGATCACAACCTATTCCTCCGCCCCACCATCCCATTTCAAGGAGTCTCCAACCATGACCCACGTCGTCGCCGAGCCCTGTTTTGCCTGCAAGTACACCGACTGCGTGGTGGTCTGTCCGGTCGAGTGCTTCTACGAGGGCGAGCAGATGCTCTACATCCATCCCGACGAGTGCATCGACTGCGAGGCCTGCGTTCCTGAGTGCCCGGTGGAAGCAATCTTCCACGAGGACAACCTCCCGGCCGATTGGAAGGACTTCAAAGAACTCAACGCCGAACTGGCCCCGCAGAGCACGGTGATCACCGAGAAGAAAGATCCGCTCTGCTGAGTTTACGCCGGGAGCGGCCAGCAGGGTCGTCCCAGCTTGGTACCGCAGGACCCGGACCCCCGGGCCTGCCGATGTGGGTGACCGTGACGTTTGACTCGTGGCGTTAAGTTTTTAACTTGCCGTGACGTGTTCGACGAGATTTCCAACTACCGCAGATCGACAAGCCAGTAGGCGTTGTCTACGAAACTCTTCCAACTCTCGTACTTGGGGTTGCCAAGTTTGATGGAGAGGAGCGGACTACGCTTCGGTTTGACCGGATGCCGCACGAGGTTCATCCGCGCCTCGGGCGGAGTGCGGCCGCCTTTGCGGACGTTGCAGGCAACGCAGGCGCAGACAATGTTTTCCCAGCTGGTGATGCCGCCTCTGCTACGGGGCACGACGTGGTCGAGCGAGAGTTCGCTGGTGGGAAAGTGCCGCCCGCAATACTGGCACTGGTTTCCGTCACGGGCGAAGACATTGCGACGGTTGAACCGCAGGCCCTGCCGTGGTCCCCTGTCGCACGACACCAGCCGGATCACGCGGGGGGCCTGGAGTTCGTAGCCGACCGCCCGCACCCAGTCCTCATCGGGACTGCGAAACGTGGATCGCAGGGCGGACAATTCCCGCCAGGAATCGAGTGTGTGGGCGGCGTACTGCCCCTCCTCGATGTGCACCACTTCGGCCAATTGCCGGAAAAGTAGGGTGATGGCCCGGCGGACGTTCGTGATGTGGACCGCCACAAATGAGCGGTTCAGCACCAGCACGCTCAGGCCGAGCGTCCCGGGAGAGATTGCGGCGGGCATCATCGAACCAGACATGGCAGTTCCTCGATGGGCACCCAAAACCTCTGAAGAGTCTAGTCGCCCATTCACCCCCCTGACAAATTGTTCCAGCGACTGGCCAGGCTGACAGCTTGCCTTTGACGCGGGTTGCGGGCACACTCACAGAGTGGATGTGGCGCACCTGTCGGCCGTTCCACGCCGCGCCCGGCGGAGGCATGGCCGGACTCATTTTCCCCCCGCGGAGTACCCGATGCTTCACTATTCATGCGACATTTGTAAGCGTCCGATCGACACCCACGCGGATGTGCACCACGTCGTGAAGATCGAGGTGTTTCCGGCCGTCGAAGACATCGCCGATCACGGCTGCTGCGACGCAGGCGGCGTGCAGGAAGACGCCGATCATCTCGAGGCGATGCAGGACATGCTCGAGCAACTCGACGATGAAGATCTGCCGGCTGTTCTCAACGACGGCGCTCGCTCGATGCGTTTCGATCTCTGCGATGCCTGCCGCCAACGGTTCGTGAAGAACCCCCTTGGCCTGAAGGCTGGCAAGCAGCTCGACTTCAGCAATAACTGATCTCGGCCAACCAGCAGCGCGAGCCGCAGGAATTGACGAGGGCGGGCCTCTGCCCTACACCCCCACGCGGCGGCCCTCGGTCTGGCTCGTGGCGGCCGCCTGCACGATCTGCATCGCCTTGAGTGTGTCATCGAGTCCGCTCACGGCCCGCACGAGGCTCGTCACCTTGCGGTGAAACTGCAGCAGCATGTGTTCACCCACCGGCCGATCGCTCTCAAGCGACTCCTGGTGGCGGCCCGCGCCGTCGAACCAGACCAAACTCGACGGCAGGTCGATGAAGGCGATGCCCTTCTCGCAGGCCACCTGCAGTGCGGCCGGCGGCCGGAAGCCCACCGCCTCCTCCCATTGCCGCGGCATGTAGTAGCCGCAACTGATCTGGGCCAGGGTCCCATTTCCGGAGGCGAGCACGCCACTGCCATTGGCTGACATCGCCTCGTCAGCCGGAGTGAAGTCGAGGCTCATCATCTGGTAGTCGTCGGTCTCGCCACCGGGCGTCTCGGCATGCCGTACCGAGACAACGCTGGTCGGCTCCGAGCCTGCGACATAGCGGCACCAGTCGATCAACTCCATCAGGTCGCGGGCCTCGCTGGCCCGATCCCGCGGCGGTGCAACCGCACCAGTTCCCGAGAGGGGCACCCGCCGATGGCAAAAGAGCAACCGTGGCCTGCCCAGCCGAGTGACGATCAATTCCTTGAGGCGAACCGTCGCGGGCGCATGCCGGCGGGGGAGTTCTGCCATGAAGGCGATGCCCGACTCCTCGACCCGCTGCCGCAGCAACCGCGCCTCGTCGTGGGCCAGCGGCAACGAGATCGCCGAATAGACCGCCTTGCCGTGGTCGCAGGCGGCGAGAATCGGCGTCGCACCATACCACTGGTCGGCGAAGTAGAGGATCGCGTCGATGTCCTCCCTCGCAGCGAGTGCCCGGAAGCCGTCGACCGGCACGGTGCCAAGCTCCGTCGCCGCACGCTGGGCCAGATGGGCCACCTGCTCGCAGATGCCGCGGACCTCGAAGCGGTCAGCCAGTGACCGCAGCGCAGGCAGGTGGCGACTTTCCCATTGGCTCCCCAGACCGACGATGCCGACGCGGAGCCTCATGAAGGCTGCTCCGTGGTCTGGTCCGCGGCCGCCGCGGTTGTATCGGCGGTGGACGCGACCGGCTGTGGATCATTCTCCGGCTCGGCTGCCAGGATGAGTCGCTCCTGAGCCAACCCCTTGTTGGAGATGTCCTTCCGGCACCACGCTCCCAGCCAGCGGATCTCCTTGACCGCGGTGTAGGCCTGCAATTTGGCTCGCGCGAGCGTGGAGCCAACGGCGGTCACCGCCAGCACCCGTCCGCCATCACTCTGCACGCTGTCCTTGGCGGCCTTCGTGGCGGCATGAAACACCTCCACGTCGGGCACGCGGGCGGCGGCATCGAGCCCGCGGATCGGATACCCCTTCTGGATCGGTCCGGGATATCCCTCCGATGCCATCACCACGGTCACGCTGGCCCCATCCCGCCACCGCGGCGGTTCGATCTCGTCGAGGCGGCGATCCACGGCGGCATCGAGGAGTTCCAGGAGGCTCGATTCCAAACGGACCAGCAGCGCCTCGCATTCCGGATCGCCGAAGCGAGCGTTGAATTCGAGCACCTTCGGCCCCTGTGAGGTGAGCATCAGCCCGGCGTAGAGGACACCCTGGAAGGGCACCTTCGCCCGTCGCATCGCGTGGGCCGTGGGCACGAGGATCCTCGCCTCGATGTCGGCCAGCATCTCGGCATCGACAAACGGGGTAGGGCAGTAGGCACCCATGCCGCCCGTGTTCGGCCCGGTGTCGTCGTCGTGGGCCGCCTTGTGGTCCTGGAGGGGCGGCAGCGTGACGATCGTCCGACCGTCGGTGATGGCCATCACGCTCACCTCGACTCCGTCGAGCCGCTCCTCGATCAAGATGCCTTTGGCTGCGTTGGCGAACTGCTCGTCGCCGCCGAGGCTGTCGAGCGCGGCAAGCGCCGCGGCACGGTCGTCGCAGACGAAGACGCCCTTGCCGGCGGCGAGGCCGTCGGCCTTCACCACCACGGGGACGTCTTCCCGGGCCTCGAGATAGTCGCGGGCCCGGGCCACTCCGCGAAACTCGCGGAACATTGCAGTCGGCACGTCACCGCGGTGCAGGATCTGCTTGCAGAACAGTTTGCTCCCTTCGAGCTGCGCCGCCTTGGCCGTTGGGCCGAAGATTCTCAAGCCCGCAGCAGTGAACGCATCCACGATGCCGGCCACGAGCGGCGCCTCGGGCCCCACCACGGTCAGGTCGACCTGCCTCGACTGGGCCAGGGCCACCAGGGCGGGAATGTCGGTCGCGGAGATCGGAACGTTTTCCGCGACCAGTGCAGTGCCGGCGTTCCCCGGTGCCACCAACACCTCGGCGCCATCGCGTGACAATTTCCATGCGATCGCATGCTCCCGACCGCCCCCTCCGACCACCAGCACGCGACGGGGGGTCGCTGCGGTCGGTCTACGTGATGCTGGCACGGGGCGAGATCCTTTCCAGGAATTCCAGGTGCCCGCGCAGCGGCAGAGGATTCAGCAGGCGCGGAGCAGTAAGGCAGGTGATACGACGACTGCGGACGGTTGATGGCGACTCCCGTGGTCGGGAGCCTAGCACGTGCAACGATCGACAGGAGGATTGTGACGGGAGAAGTCGGCCGCGTTCAAGCGGCCTTGGCCCTCGCAAGCCTTCCAGTCGGATTTCATCTATCGGGTTCCCAGACGAATGGGGGATTCGGCTGGGAATTCCGGATCTCACCGGCAATCGACGTTGACAGCAAAGCAGGCAGAGATACAGTTTAAGATGAAGTTCGTGAAAAACTTCACGAACTCTACCAATCGCGGTCGAAATCAGCTTTTTGAGCGAATTTGGGCGTCGTGTACGGGCATTTGTGACGGCCCGGAGCTGACCTGTTCGGCTCTTCTGGCAGAGACCTTTGCCGAGGCTATCGGATGGCTGAGAAGAAGAAAATGTCGGTGGCGGAGATTCTGGCAGCCGCGCGGGCCAAGAGTGGCGGCGGTATCGCCCCGTCAGCCCCCGCAGCAACGCCTGCGGCAGATGAATCCGTGGCAGAATCGCCCCCAGCCGCGGACTCCGAAGCGTCCCCGGAGGCCAAGCCTGCCCGCAAGCCTGCCCCCGAGCCGGCTGCAGCCAAGGCAGCGGGCGGGGCCCGTCCCAGTGTTTCCGACATCCTGGCGGCCGCCCGAGCCAAGAAAGCGGCCGCAGGTGAGGCTGCCCCGGCCGACAAGCCTAAGCCCGCCCCGGCCGACAAGCCCAAGCCCGCCGCCAAGCCGGCAGCGGCTGCTTCGGCGGCCACTGCGGCCGCCGCGTCCGCCCCCAAGACCGGCGTGCAGCGGGATACAGCCAGTATTCTGTCGGCCGCCCGTGGCGGTGCGAAGCCGGGGCCTGTCAGCAAGGCCGATGCGCCACCTGCCGTCGCCGCCAAAATTCAGGCTGCGGCCAAGCCGAAGCCTGCACCCTCTTCGGCGGAAAAGGCCCCGGTGGTGCGGGCCGCCCCAGTGATGCCAGTCAGGCCAGCCAAGCCCGCCGCCAAGAAGGACGGCGAGGAGGATCGTCGCGGTTTCCTCGAGATCGCCATGGGGTCATTCTTGGCGATGGGGTTCACGGCGCTGTCCGTCACCGGCGGTCTCTTCACGCTCGGCCTGGCCAGGTACATGTTCCCCAATGTGCTGGCGGAGCCGCCGAGTCGCTTCAAGGTCGGCTTCAAAGAAGGGTTTCCTTCCGGAAAGGTGGAGACCAAATTCGTTCCGCAGTACGGCGTTTGGGTCGTGAACAGCGAATTCCAGGGCCAGCAGCAGATCTATGCACTGAAGACCGTCTGCACCCATCTGGGGTGCACGCCCAACTGGTTGGAGGCGGAGCAAAAGTTCAAGTGTCCCTGCCACGGCAGCGGCTTTTACAAGGACGGAGTCAATTTCGAGGGGCCGGCGCCTCGTCCGTTGGAGCGGTATGCCATCCGTATCTCGGACGACGGACAACTGGAAATCGACAAAAGCAAGGCGTTTCAGGAAGAGCTTGGCCAGTGGGCTGATCCCGATTCCTATGTCACCGTCTAGCATACCTTCAGCGTTTCTGTCGCGTTCGTAGTCAGATATCGAGAGACCGGGAAAGAATTCCTCGCACACAAGATTTTCTATGGCCATCGGCGAAACCATCCGCAACTCACAGATCTGGAAGAGCATCTTCCGCCACCCGATGCCGCTCGACAGGCGGAATCGGATTGTGGTGATGCTCACCAATTTCTTTCTGCATCTGCACCCCGTCTCGATCAAGAAGCAGGGGATCGCCCTGTCCTTCACCTGGTGCATGGGAGGCGTGACCTTCTTCCTGTTCCTGGTGGAAACGGTCACCGGTGTCTTGCTGATGTTCTATTACCGCCCCACTTTGGAATGGGCGTACAACGACATCCTCGCGCTCCGCGACGTGACGAGCCTGGGCATTCTCAGAGAGCTGCATCGCTGGGGTGCCCACGCGATGGTGATCACCACGTGGCTGCACATGTATCGCGTTTTCCTTACTGGCAGTTACAAGCCGCCGCGGGAGTTCAACTGGGTGATCGGCGTGATTCTGCTGCTGCTCACTCTCCTGCTCTCTTTCACGGGCTACCTGCTGCCGTGGGATCAGTTGGCGATTTGGGCCATCACGGTCGGCTCCAACATGGCTCGCGCCACCCCGATCCTTGGGTATGAGGGGCCTGGCCAACAGTTGCTCACGATCGGCGGCATCGACATGATCACGGATGGTTCCGACGCCCGCTTCGGCCTGCTCGGTGCGAGGTTCGTCGGCGAGGAGACGCTCAATCGGTTTTATGTGCTGCACTGCATCGCCATCCCTTTGGCGGTTGCCCTGCTGCTGGCGATCCATTTTTGGCGCGTGCGAAAGGACGGCGGCATCAGCGGCCCGCTGTAAGTCGAACTCATGCACTCAAACGGCTTTTTCCTGAAGGACGTCGCCGGTTTCCTCGGCGGGTACTACACCTTCATTGCAATTATGAACGGGGTGGCCGCCCTGATTCTCTGGCGTCGCAAGAACCAGCCCGGCTGGGCGATGGTCTGGTCGATCGTGGCCGGCCTCACGATGGTGCTCGCCGGCCTGGCGCTCTCTGGCTCGGCGTCGCTCGTGCCATCGTTGCCGCTGTCGGTGCGGATGCTCGTCAACAAACTGTCGGGGCCGGTGCTGTACACGCTCGGCACCACGGCGCTCTTCACGGTGCTGTTCGTGTTCAGGAAGTTCTTCGTCAAGCCGATGGTGGCCTGGACGGTCCTGAACGTGCTGCTTGTGCTCATGGGCTTCTCGATGGCCGACGAGAATTTTGCCTCCATCGTCATGAAACCCGACAACGTGCCGATCGTCGGGCTCGTGTTCATGCTGGCGTTTTTCACCTGGGTTGCCACCAGTCAGGCCGTGGTCAACGACGAGCGGATCGCGCAGGGACTCCCGCCGATGGAGAAACTCAACGACGAAAAGGTGCTCGTGTGGCCCGACCTGGTCTACACGGAACTGATCTGCATGGTGGCCGTCTCTGCCTTCCTGCTCGTCTGGGCGATCGTCCTTCAGGCCCCGCTCGAAGAGCCCGCCTCGAGCGTCAAGACGCCAAATCCTTCCAAGGCCCCGTGGTACTTCCTCGGCCTGCAGGAAATGCTCGTTTACTTCGACCCGTGGTATGCCGGCGTCGTGCTGCCGAGCATGGTGGTCTTCGGGCTGATGGCCATGCCCTACCTCGACTTCAACAAGAAGGGCAACGGCTATTATTCGATCGAGGAGCGGAAGTTCAGCTATCTCGTTTATCAGTTCGGATTTTTCGAACTCTGGATCACGCTCATCATTCTGGGCACGTTCCTCCGCGGACCGAACTGGAACTTTTTCGGGCCGTTTGAATACTGGACTCCCTACAAGGTCGAAGTGCTCAACAACGTTGATCTGCCGCAGATGTTCTGGGTCAATCTCCTTGATCGGCCGCTCCCACGGGCACCGCAGGGAGCCGGCGCGCTCACGCAGGTGGGAACGATCCTGCTCCGCGAGGCCCCTGGCCTCGTGCTTTTGGGTGCCTACCTGGTGCTGCTGCCACCGCTGCTGGCGGTCACCGTGTTCCGGAAGTTCTTCGCCAAGATGGGCTTCG
>CANETO010000026.1 GCA_947440895.1 Planctomycetaceae bacterium
CAACAAGTGCGATGTCAGTCGCTGACGTAAGCCGTGTGTCGATCGTCATCCCGTGCTATGAGATGCATGGCAAGGGGGCGGAATATCTGCAATGCGCCCTGCACTCCATTTTCCTGCAGACGTGGAAGCACGTCGAAGTGGTCGTCGCTGACAATGCCCAGGATGGGTCGATCACTGAGGTGGTCGATCGGTGGCGACATCTCCTGCCAATCGTGCACATCAGGCCCGGCACGCGTCGGTCGACAGACACCCTCAACGCCGGCATTCGAGCGGCTACCGGCGACGTGGTCCGCATCCTCTTTCAGGACGACCTGTTGTTCGGGCCGAACAGCCTCGGGCAGATGATACAGGAGTTTCATCGAGGCGCGCGGTGGTGTGTGGGACGACACATGCACCTGATCGACGGGAGGCTTGTGCAACCACTCACGCCTTTCGCCAGCACGGCGATGGCCTACGGGGTCAATACGATTGGGCCGCCCAGCGTATTGAGTTTCGTGAATACACCACCGCTTGTGTTCAATGAAGACCTCGTCTGGCTGATGGACTGTGAGTATTACCTGCGGCTCCTAGAGCGATACGGCCCGCCGGCGTGCATTCCGCACTTCAACACCATCATCCGGATCGGGGATCATCAGTTGACAAACCATATTCCCGATCAGGTGAGATCCCGCGAGGCGGACATCGTGCTGGACTCGCATCCTGAGTATCGCCGCTTTCGTGGCATGCGAACGGCCTGGGCACGAGGCAGGCGGGCGTTGTACCGCGTGCGCGCAAGCCTGCTATTTAGCGACACTTCGGCGGGGGCTCGGGTGGGGACTGCGTTTGTGACTGCCTGCACCGGGCAGCTACCACGCTAAGTGCATCCGACCGAGTGGAAAAAGGTCGTGGAGCTTTTTCCACGGACAGCTAGATTCGATGCCACGAGGGTGGCACGAGATCGGCGGCATTCATGGAGGGATCGGCAAACCACTGCCGTGGCGCGTACACAATGCCGCCACGATCGGACGCCAGCCAGGCCGCCCACCAGCTCAACGTGCTGTTGGCAATGACGAAATGGCGGCAGCCGGCCATCAGTCGCATTTCCTCGGGAACGCTGTCGGCGGCGTGGTGCTCGACGTGGGTGGTTGGCACCTCGAATGCGAGGTGCTGTTTTACCCAGGGCATGTCGTCGGAAAACACAAAGAGTTCCGGGGATTGCAGCTGGGCAGCCAGTTGCTCGACGGCACGACGGTAGTAGTCTTCGGAACAGAAGCCATGGAACTTCCGGACGACAGGATTCGAAACATAATCCCCCCGCCTCACATGCAGGCAGATGGAGTCGCCGCGTTCCATCCTGGCGAGCAACTGCCGGTCACGTTCTGTCGGAGGAGCTTTCACCGCGAATTCCCGGCGGATCGTCGGCGCGACATCCTCGAAATAGCGGTACGACTGCCAATAGCCATCAAGGCAACGGCCATCTGGAAGTTCGAGAATCGACGGATCAAACATGAAGGCACGTTCCCGTACGAGACGCGGAACGATTCCCAGCGGATGGGTGATCGGTATCAGCACTCGCGGACCCCGCCAACGGACCATCTCCCAGGCGGTTGCAACACCGGCGTCGATGCTCAGCCGATCCAGGGCAAAGGACCGCAGGCGGTGGGTCCTGTAGAAACTCAGGTCGAGCTTGAGCGGCACTCCCAACTTCAAGGACAGTCGACGAGCAGTCGCATACTGGAAGAGTTGATTCCCAAAGCCGTGTTTAAGCTGAACAATGATCACACTGGGCTCGCTGGCGTACAGGCTTCTCGTTGGGCGAAAGCCGAGCATACAAGCCACACACGATAGCCTGTCAAACGGACTGCCTGGGCCTGTTTGTGGAAAGCCGTACTCAATCCTATTCTTACCAACGCGGATACAACTCATCGTATTCTGGGCAAATCGGCCGTGATCGATATGGTGACTACGCACGCATCGACGCCCTCGGATGACCTTCGTCTTGGTCACCAGGGGTCCTACAACCTTCGTGACGGTACCCTGTTCTGCAGCTTCCAGTCCGGGTTCTTTTCCACCTGCAGCGTCACGCTGTGGCACATTGCCGAGGTGTTGAAAAGGACGGGGGAGATGCCCGAGCGGATTGATTTCTCGCGAGCGTTCAGGTGGTTTCGCAACACCGAACAGACTTCTGAAGCATCCGACATGTATCCGTTGTTCTTCAGCCCTGGGGCGATCGACGCCACCAGAGGGCTGACGTGGCTGCCAAGGGTGAGGTATCACGGCATCTATTGCTGGATCGATTACCGACGTTTCAACCCGGTCATGCAACGCTATTTCCAGCCGTCGGAGAAGGCTCGGGCGTTTCAGTCGAAGTGGATCGCACGCTACGACATCGATCCCACCAGAACGATCGCGGTGGTCTACCGCGGCACCGACAAGAGCACCGAACTCGCCCTGGCAAGTCCGCGGGCCTACGTCGATCAGGCGAGGAAGATTCTGGAACGGCACCCTGACTTCCGCATCCTGATCCAGACCGATGAACTGGCGGTGCGAGATCTGTTTATCGAAGAATTCGGCCCCAGATGCTTTTTCATCGAGGACATGCCGGTGAGCCGTCATGGAATCGTTGTTCACGAGCTGGACGATGCCTCACTGCAACGGGACCGTGGTGAGTTCGGTGTTATGCTGGTAGCCGTAACCGAACTGCTTTCCCGGGCGGCCTTCGTCGTGAATCACACTGGCAATCTGGCGCTCTGGATCTGCCTGTGGCGAGGCCATTCCAGGGGTGTTGTTCAATTCGACAGCACCGGCGGGCTGGTCGATTTCGGAAGCGTTGGTTTCTACCTCGGCCAGGGCCGTCATCTGGCCGAGCGTGCATGGCGGCGGCTTGTGCCTCAACGGGCAAGCCAGCCATAGGTGTGTCATCGATGTGCCAGAGCGAAGAATCACCAGTGACCCACGCACCAAGCATGAAGGGCGTCACTTTCAGCGTGATCGTGATGACGTTCAACCGTCCTGGACCGTTGCGGCGCTGCCTTGAATCGCTGTCCTCGCAGTCGCTGCCGTCGGAGCAGTTCGAGGTCGTGCTGGTGGACGCATCCGACGTTCCTGTGGTCGATGTCGTGGCGGAGTTTTCCGGTCGGCTGCGACTTGTGCATCTGCCCGGCCCGAATCTTGGCGTCGCGGGGAATCGGAACCGTGGCGCTGATGCGGCTTCTGCCGGGTTGCTCGCATTTCTTGATGATGACTGCGTGGCGCATGCGACCTGGCTGGAACGGCTTTCCAGAGCCTGTCGCGAAAACCCTGGTGCTCTGATTGGGGGCGGGGTGGAGAACCCGCACGCCGAGAACGCCTACGCTGCCGCCGGCCAGGTGATCACTGCCGCGGTGGATTCGTTCTTCAACCCGGCTGGTCAGGAACCACGTTTTTTTCCGGGCTTAAACTTTGCGGTGGAGCGGGACGCCTACCTCGCCATCGGCGGGTGCGACGCCGGCTTTGGGAGGTTGGCGGCCGAGGACCGCGATTTCATCGATCGCTGGCGGACGTCGGGCCGGAGGCTGGCAGCGTGCCCAGAGGCTATCGTCCGCCACGAGCACCGCAGCAGCCTGAGGGGATTTCTCAAGCAGTATTTCAATTACGGCCGTGGCGCCTGGCGGTATCACCGGTTGCGTGCACGGCGCGGAAGTGGAGTCATGTCGGAAGACACCAAGCTTCACCTGCAACTGCGTCACCATGTACAGACGCACCTGCAGCCACTCCCGCTGTGGATGCAGATGAAAGTCATCCTGCTGCTGTGCGCGTGGCAGCTGGCCAATGCGGCCGGCTTCTGCTGGCAGGCGGTCACTGAGCCCCGTGGGAGACGCGCCGACCGCGTTATTCGCCCGTAAGGAATCGGTTGCCAGCACTCATGTTTTCCAGCCAAGCTCAAGAGAATCCCGATGGATGATCGCCCGACATTGACGGACCTTGCCATCCGGCATCAGACAGACAAGTGGGGAAGCCATTACTACACTCCCCATTACGAGCATCATTTCAAGCATCTGCGAGACGAACCGAAGCCCAGCGCAGCACGTGCGTCCCCCCGTGGCGGCAAGTTTTCAACTTGTCCGAGAGTTGACGCAGTTGCTGCGTGCTGAATCCAGCCCGCCGGCTGCGGCATGCTCGTCGCCGGCGGATTCTGCTACGGGAGGCTCTTGGACGAATCGTGGATCGCTCGTGAGTCGCAGAATTCACCGGCTCCTGCGCGTGCCTCCGACCGGCTCCTCAGCATCTGGAGTGGCTGCGTGCTGAACAGACAGCCGCTTTCTGCGCAGCGTCGACCCCCGGACACCGAAGTGAGCTGTCTTCACGAAAAACACGACATCGTGTCGCCAACGCCAGGCGGAGCCTGGCCTCAACGAGTTCTATGCAAACGCAGTTTGCCGGTGCTGCGCATGGCATCCTGCCATGCTGATTGACGAGGGCGGGCTTCCCGGACACCGAAGTGAGCATTAGGGCGCCTCGGCGGAGAAGACTCACAATTGTCCCCGACGTATTCGCCGAGCCGCCCCGCGAACGGAGCGTGTTCGGGGAGTCCGCCCGGCGGGCTGGTTTCAGCACGTGGCAGCAGCGTCAACTCCCGGTAAGTTGAAAACTTGCCGCCACGGGGGCGGCACACGTCGTGCCGAACAGGATTGCACGACGTCGTGTTTTTCGTGAAGTCAGTGAACGCCCTGGCCTGCAAGCCAGCGTTCGGCGTCGAGGGCCGCCATGCAGCCGGTGCCGGCGGCCGAGATCGCCTGCCTGTAGTAGTCGTCGGCCACGTCGCCCGCCGCGAAAACTCCCTCCACGCTCGAATCCGTGCGGAAGTGCTTCGTCCAGACGAGGTATTTCTTCGGATTGAGTTCCAGCTGGCCGTCGAGGAACGCCGTGTTGGGCGTGTGGCCGATCGCCAGAAAAACACCCGTCGCCTCGAGCGTCGTCTCCTTGCCGGCGTCGACCGTGCTCACCAGCCGCACGCCAGTCACGCCCTTGGCGTCGTCGCCGAGCACCTCGGCGAGCCCGGTGTTGAAGTGGATCTTGATCTTCGGGTCGTCGTGGGCCCGCTGCGCCATGATCTTCGAGGCACGGAGCTGGTCGCGGCGATGCACGAGATGCACCGTGCTGGCAAACTTCGTGAGGTAGGTCGCCTCCTCCACAGCCGAGTCGCCGCCGCCCACCACCACGATCGGCTTATTGCGAAAGCGGGGCAGCGCCCCGTCGCAGACGGCACAGGCACTGACGCCCCGGTTCTTGAACTTCTCCTCGCTCGGCAGGCCGAGCCAGTTGGCACTGGCGCCCGTGGCCACGATCACGCACTGCGCTTCCACCACGCCGCCTTCGGAGGGATAGAGCTTGAAGGGGCGAGAGGAAAAGTCGACTTTGAGGATGTCGTCGGTGACGATCCGGGTGCCCATGTTGACCGCCTGCTGCCGCATCAGTTCCATCAGTTCCGGGCCGGTCACGCCCTCGCCGGCGTGGGGCGCCATCATCTGTCGCCGCTCGGACGGCAGGGCGGAGTCGAGGAAGGCGCCGAGGTTGCCGTGCGGGAAGCCGGCGTAGTTTTCGACTTCGCTCGTGAGAGCGAGCTGGCCGAGCGGGAGCGTGCCCGACATCCGGTTCTTCTCGGTGATCGCGCCCTCGAAGACCAGCGGCTTGAGCTGGGCCCGGGCGGCGTAGGTGGCGGCCGACCAGCCGGCCGGTCCGCTGCCGATAATGACGAGTGTTTCCCGGATCGTGTTGCCTGTGGTGGTGGCCATGCATCGCTCCCGCGTGAGTCGGACAAAAGCTCTCTGCTTGCCCCAATGTGGTGGCTGCCACCTTTTTTGGGCAAGATGAATGCCTAGAACGGCTGGATCTTGCCATCTTCGCCAGAAATGGGGTCGTCATGAGTCTGTTGTTTGTCCTGCTGCCAAGCGCTCTGGTGCTAACAATCGCCTACCGAGTCTATGGCAGACTGCTGGCCCGCCTGTTTCAGCTTGATCCGGACGCCGCCACGCCGGCCGTCACGCTCCGCGATGACGTCGACTACGAACCGATTCCGCCTCAGATGCTGCTGGGCCAGCATTTTTCGGCGATCGCGGCGGCCGGGCCGATCGTGGGACCGATCCTCGCGGGCGTGGCTTTCGGCTGGCTGCCCGCCCTGCTCTGGATCTTGATCGGCAGCATCTTCATTGGCGGCGTGCACGACTTCGCGGCACTCGTCGCATCGATCCGCCACAAGGCGCGGTCGATCGCCGAGGTGATTCGCGACCATATGAGCCGGCGGAGCTATCTCTTGTTTCTGGCGTTTGTCTGGATCGCGCTCGTCTACATCATCGTCGCCTTCACCGACATCACCGCATCGAGTTTCGTCGGCCGGCAGGTGCTGGAGAACGGCGAGAGCGTGTCGGGGGGCGGCATCGCCACAGCGAGCCTGCTCTACCTCGTGCTGCCGGTGGTCATGGCACTCTGTATGCGGTATGCGAAGATGCCCCTCTGGCTGGCGACCGTGATCTTCCTGCCGCTGGTCGGCCTGGCGATCTGGATCGGCCAGTTCTTTCCTTTTGATCTGGGGCAGGTTCTCGGCACCTCCGACGCCACGGCGCAGAAGATCTGGGGCGTGCTCCTCTTGGCCTACTGCCTTGGGGCGGCGATGGTGCCGATGTGGCTATTGCTCCAGCCGCGTGGCCACCTCGGGGGCTGCTTTCTCTATGTCGCGCTCGCCGGGGCGACCATCGGTCTCATCGCCAGCGACCGGCTCGTGGCGGGTGATTCTTCGATCCGCTATCCAGCCTTCACAAGCTGGCAGACCGCGAAGGCGGGCAGCCTCATCCCGATGCTGTTCATCACCATCGCCTGCGGCGCCTGCTCCGGCTTTCACTCGCTGATCGCCTCGGGCACGACGAGCAAGCAACTCCGCAGGGAGACCGACGCCACGCCGATCGGGTACGGCACGATGCTCTTAGAGGCGATGGTGGCGGTGGTGAGCCTCGCCTGCGTGATGGTGCTCGCAGGCGACTCGAAACTCGCCACCCAGCCGCCGAACTTTATCTACGCGCTCGGCATGGGGCGATTTCTGGAGATCCTCGGCGTGCCCGCGACGATCGGCGTGTCGTTTGCACTGATGGCGTTCACGACGTTCGTCTACGACACGCTCGATGTCTGCACGCGTCTGGGACGGTACATCATTCAGGAGCTCACCGGGCTCACCGGTAAGGCAGGCGGCTGGCTGGGCACGGCGCTAACGGCGGCTGTGCCGCTCGTGTTTCTCCTGCGGCCCCACGTCGATGCTGCTGGCAATGCGGTGCCGGTATGGAAGACGTTCTGGAGCCTCTTCGGCGCGAGCAACCAGTTGCTGGCGGCGCTCACGCTCCTGGGTGTGACGGTCTGGCTCTGGCGGACGCGACGGGAGGCCTGGGTCTGGCTGGTGACAGGCGTGCCGACCGTGTTCATGTATGTGATGAGCACGTGGGCCCTGGCCAGCATGACGCTGCCGAAATTCCGGGATGCGAATGGTTTTTCGCTGCCGGCCGATCCGGTGCCGTGGGCGGGCTTGGTGCTCCTGTCGCTGGCCGCGGTGATGCTCGTCGAGGCGATCCGCGTAATCGCGACGCCGCCGGGGCCGCTCCAGCCGCGGCGTGTTCCCAGCCTCAGCTGAATTCAGGGGCTTTTCGCCATCCAGGCGAGTGCCTCGTACAGCAAGAGCTATCGTGCCGTGCTCGTGGGCAGATGCTCCCCGCGGACCACTTTCGCGATCTCCATCGCATGGTCATCGGCCACGGAGAGGCATCAACGCGTTCCTCAAGGCCGCTACAGCAGCCACCAGTTGGCCGTCATCAACACGTAGGCACCGAGCGCCAGGTTGGTCGCGGCATGGGCGAGGATCGTGTCGATCGGTCGCCGCGTGGCCGCCGCGATGCCGGTGATGACCGCAAACCAGCCCACGGCGGCGACGCATTCACTGGGATGCGAGGCCGCGGCATAGAACAGGCAGGCGGCAGCTGCAGGGAATGTCAGCATGCCAAACGGCACGGTCCAGAAGTCTTCGCGGATCACGTACCGCATGAGAAACCCCCGCAGGAAGAGTTCCTCGATCAGCGGCACTACCGCGATCAGGCCAATCGCGCGGATGATGACACATGACCAGGAACCTGCGGAGCCCGCAGTGAGATCAGTGAACGGGTTGAATCCCGCCCTCGCGGCGGTGGCACCGGCCCAGCCGGCGTCGCGTTGCAACTCCGCGAGCACGACCCACGGCACGACAAGCGTGAGCCCCATGAGCGGTGGCCACCAATTGGGCCGGCCCAGCCAACGGCTGATCGGTGTCCATGAGCGGGCTACGGCGAGCACCGTGGCGGTGATGCGGAGGCCGTAGATGAGAGGATACGCCGAGAAGGGGATTCCCAGTGTCCCCGCGAGCCCGTCGCCGCTGCGGCTGGGCTCCAAGAGGCCGACCGCCAAAAACACCACAAATGGCACGATACACACCTCCCATGGCCGGTCCGGGCCGGCAGGGTTTGGGGGCGTGGATGCTTCTGGATGCTGCATGGGGTTCATGGTCTGTCGCGTTCAGGCCGGCTTGAGTATATTCCCGATGGTCGCCAGGCTCGTGCCCTGGTCGTCCCGGCCGTCATTGCACTGATTCGGCTCGTACCCCGACATCCCCGCCCTCCGCCTCCGAAAGTGTTTTTGATCCATGGATCTGTCCAAGCTGCGCAACATGGGCATCTCGGCCCACATCGACTCCGGTAAGACCACGCTCTCGGAGCGGATTCTCTACTACGCAGGCCGTATTCACCGGATTCAGGAGGTGAAGGGCGGCGGCGACGGCGCGACCATGGACTACATGGATCTCGAGCGCGAGCGTGGCATCACGATCACCAGTGCCGCGACGAGCGTCAAATGGCACGACTGTGACATCAACCTCATCGACACTCCGGGCCACGTCGACTTCACCGTCGAGGTGGAACGCAGCCTGCGGGTGCTCGACGGCGCGATCCTGGTGCTCTGCGCCGTGGGCGGCGTGCAGAGCCAGTCGATGACGGTCGACCGTCAGATGAAGCGATACAAGGTGCCGCGTCTGGCGTTCATCAACAAGATGGACCGCACCGGCGCCAACTTTGACCGCGTTGTCGGCCAACTCCGGGATAAGCTCGGCTGCGATGCGATCCCGATGCAGATCCCGATCGGCAAAGAAGACAAACTCGAGGGCGTGATCGACCTCGTGTCGATGAAGGCCGCCTACTTCGACGGCGATAATGGCGAGACTGTCCGCGAGGAGAAGATTCCCGACGCCCTGGCCAAGGCTGCTGCCGAGGGGCGGCATGCCATGCTTGAGGCGCTCGCGATGTATTCCGACTCGCTGATGGAGAAACTGCTCAGCGAGCAGCCCGTGTCGGACGACGAGATCCATGCCGTCGTGAAGGCGGCCATGCAGAGCCAGAGCATCACACCCGTGTTCTGCGGCTCAGCCTACAAGAACAAGGGCGTGCAGAAACTCCTCGACGCCGTCGTGCGATATCTGCCCAGCCCGCTGGAGCGGAAGGTGATCGCCAAGAAGTGGGACAACCCCGACGAGGCGTTCGACCTGAATCCCGACCCGAAGAAGCCGCTGGTGGCGATGGCGTTCAAGATCGTGGACGACCCCTACGGCCAGCTCACGTTCATGCGGATCTACCAGGGCACGATCACCAAGGGCGAGGCCTACATCAACCAGCGGACCAGCCAGAAGCAGCGGTTCAGCCGGATCGTGAAGATGCACGCCGACAAGCGTGAGGAAATCGACTCCGGCGAGGCCGGCGACATCGTGGCCGTGATGGGCGTCGATGCCGCCAGCGGCGATACCTACGCCGCCGAAAACAAGTATTGCACGCTCGAGAACATGTTCGTTCCGGAGCCTGTGATCAAGATGTCGATCACGCCGACCAACCGTGACGGCCTCGACAAACTGGGGAAGGCGTTGCAGCGGTTCAGCCGCGAGGATCCCACGTTCCGCGTCGCCACCGACGAGGAGACGGGCGAGACTTTGATCGCGGGCATGGGCGAACTCCATCTCGATATCTACGTCGAGCGGATCAAGCGGGAGTTCAAGGTGGAGGTTGAGGTCGGTGCGCCGAAGGTGAGCTACCGCGAGGCGCCGACCAGGGCCACCAACTACGACTACAAGCACAAGAAGCAGACGGGCGGCTCCGGCCAGTATGCCCACATCATCGGCTCGCTCGAGCCGCTGCCCGAGGAGTCGACCGAAAACTTTGTCTTCGACGATGCCGTCGTCGGTGGCCGAGTTCCGCGGGAATACATTCCGTCCGTCGAGAAGGGCTTCCGGTCCGTGCTCTCGAAGGGGCCGATCGCAGGCTTTCCGATCGTGGGCGTCAAGGCATCGCTCGTCGATGGTTCCTATCACGACGTCGACTCCTCCGACATGGCCTTCCAGATCTGCGCCAGAGCCGGCTTCCGCGAGGCGTTCCTCAACACGAAGCCCGTGCTGCTGGAACCGATCATGAAGATGGAGGTGGAGGTTCCCTCCGACTTCCAGGGACCGGTGACGGGCGAACTCAACAAACGGCGTGGCCTGATCGTCTCCACGGAGACGGTCGGCAAGACCTCGACGATCATCGCCGAGGTGCCGCTCGCCGAGACGTTTGGCTATTCGACCGACCTGCGGAGCATGACGCAGGGGCAGGGTGTGTTCACGATGGAATTCTCGAAGTACCGGCCGACGCCGGGGAACATCCAGAAGGAGATCGTGGAGGAGCGGAAGAAGGCGGATCTGGCAGCTGCCAAATAGGCGTCTGCTGGTTTTCGTCCACCACGTTTCGAAGGCCCAAGCCGCCGGGGGCGGCGAAAGCCTCCGACTCGAGGGCAGGATAGCCCGACTCGCTTCGGCTTCCACCGCCCCCGGCTCATCGAATGGTGGTAGAAGCCGCTTGAGATCAGTCGAGGCGATCTATTTCCACGTTGCCGCGATCTCGTCCCAGAACGTGATTCGCGAAGCGAGGCAGTCGCGGGCCGTCTCGGATGCTTCGGCCCAATGGGCGGGATCGTCTCCGCACAAGCGTGCGACGATCCTTCTGCAGACCGGGGCGTGCTTCTCGTCATCGTGGGCGATGTGCCGTTCGAGGTAGAAACGGAACGATTCCCAGGTCGCGGGATCCTCGGTCGCCAGCGAGGTGACGAGGTGCCGGAACATGTCGGGGATGACGTCCTCGCGGCCGTAGGTGAAGGCGGCCACGATGCGGCGGGTTGACCCCGACTCAATCACCTCGAATGACCGTCGCACGAAATTGCAGGCAGCGGTGGGGCCGCCGCACGCGTCGAGGGCCTCAGAGATCGATTCGCCCCGCCGGAGCAGTTCCAGCAGTCGCTCGATCGGTCGCGTGTCGGCGGCCGCATGCCGCATGCTGTCGAGGTAGAGTTCGAAGTGCGAGGCGTGGCCGCCGCCCGGGAGTTCGTCCGATTCCTCGTCGAGCACGATTTCGTTGACGAGCCGTCTCGCTTCGGGATCGGGCGTGGGCAGCCAGGGGATGCCGGTGCAGGTGAGCTTCTGCTGCATCGCCTTCAAGAGGCTCTGAAAATCCCAGACCGCAAAGACGTGGTGCTCCATGAATCGACGGAGCCTGTCGGGACGGTCGATCAGGGCGTAGAGCGGGTGGTGGACGAGTTGCTCACGGGTGTCCCCGAGGTCGATCGTGAGCGTCCGGGCCAGGGCACTGTGGACCTTGGTTTCCGGCGGTAGGGCGTGTGCGGCAGGCATGAGAGGCTGTCTCTAGGAAGGAAGAGAGAATCATGGTGGTCCTCTGTGTTGTAGTCGGCATCCGCCTCGCGGCGAATCATTTCCGGGAATGAACCCCGAAAACTCCGGCCCAGACGCGTCCTTCTCCGCCTAACGGAGGGCATCTGCTACCTTTCTCGTATGTATCGCTCTGAGCCCTTGCCCCTGTCGATCTGGATCGTCA
>CANETO010000027.1 GCA_947440895.1 Planctomycetaceae bacterium
AAGCGAGGGCGTCAACGAAGTGCTGCGGCCGCCGCGGCGATCGCGTTCCGGGCCCGGGCAATGCTGCTGATTGACGACGCCCCTGAAGAGCCTTATTACAAGGCTCTTTGTTCTCTGGCGGTCCGCGATAACCGCTTGCCTCTTCCGGAAATCGACCATGCCCCAGTGGCCCGTGCATGCCCATATTGACGGCCCCGTCGTCATGATCGGTTTCGGCTCGATCGGCCGCGGCACGCTCCCTCTGATCGAACGCCATTTTACGTTCGACCGTTCGCGATTCGTGGTGATCGATCCCGACGACAGCAACCGCGGCATCCTCGACAAGCACGGCATCCGGTTCATCCACCAGCCGGTCACCCGTGACCGCTACCGCCACCTCCTGGAGCCGCTGCTCACTGCCGGGAGCGGCCGTGGGTTCTGCGTCAACCTGTCGGTCGACACCTCCTCGCTCGACATCATGCGGCTCTGCCGGGAACTCGGGGCTCTCTGTATCGACACCGTGGCCGAGCCGTGGCCGGGCTTCTATTACGATCGCGACGCCGACCCGGAAGCCCGCACGAACAACGCCCTGCGGACCATGGTCCGCGACGAAAAAGCCCGCCGTCCCGGCGGCCCCACTGCCGTCTCCTGCTGCGGTGCCAATCCGGGCATGGTCTCCTGGTTCGTGAAGCAGGCGCTCGTGAATCTCGCGCACGACACCGGCCGCCGCATCGCGGAGCCGGCGGCCGACGACCGGATCGGCTGGGCGACGCTGATGAGCGACCTGGGCGTGAAGGGCATCCACATCGCCGAACGTGACACGCAGCGATCGAAGCAGCCCAAGCCGCTGAACACGTTCGTCAACACCTGGTCGGTCGAGGGCTTCCTCTCGGAGGGCATGCAGCCGGCCGAATTAGGCTGGGGCACGCACGAGCGGTGGCTTCCGGAGAACGGCCGGCTCCAGACATTCGGCTCGAAGGCGGGCGCCTATCTGCTGCAGCCCGGGGCCAACACACGGGTGCGGTCCTGGTGCCCTACCCCTGGCCCCCAGTACGGCTTTCTGGTCACCCACAACGAGTCACTCTCGATCGCTGATTATTTCACGCTCCGCGACGGTGACCGGGTCGTCTATCGACCGACGTGCCACTACGCCTACCACCCGTCGAACGACGCCGTGCTCTCGCTGCACGAACTCTTCGGCCGTGCCGGCGAGCGGCAGGATTCGCTCCATATCCTTAGCGAGGACGAGATCGTCGACGGCGCTGATGAACTGGGCGTGCTTCTCTACGGCCACGAGAAGAACGCCTACTGGTACGGCTCCCAGCTTTCGATCGACGAAGCCCGGGACCTCGCCCCTTACCAAAACGCCACCGGGATGCAGGTCACCTCGGCCGTACTGGCCGGTATGGTCTGGGCGCTTGAGAATCCTCAGGCCGGCATCGTCGAGACCGACGAGATGGACTTTCGTCGCTGCCTCGCGGTGCAGCGGCCCTATCTGGGTCCGGTGACCGGTCACTACACCGACTGGACCCCGCTCACCGGTCGCCCCGGGTTCTTTGCCGAAGACATCGACCCGACCGATCCATGGCAATTCCGCAACATTCTCGTGCACTAAATCCACGCGAAACATGGCATCCTGCCATGTTCGCTTGGCGACCGCAGGTCGCTGGTGCTGCGCATGGCATCCTGCCATGCAGAAAAGACGCCGGGGGATCACAGACAGACTGCCGGGAGGGGCCGCCCGTGCCCTGAGAGCCGGCGTTGCTGACAAGCGCAGGCATGGATGCCGGAGCGCAGTCAGCATCGAGTGAGCGAAGCCCAGGATGGGCGTAGCGAGCGTCCGGCGACGGGGCGTGGGCGACCCCGACCCACGCGAGACGCCGGTCGACCCGTCTGGCAACTGCCGTGCCGAACAGGATTGCCTGACGCGACGCCGCGCGGCCGCTGCAGCTAGTCGAGCAGCAGCGGCTCGGGCATGAACGTCACGATCGGGATCACAAACGAGAGTACGCCCAGCACCGTGCGGAAGAGTCCTAGCGGTCGGCCATCATTGCGGATCGGCGGATGATCGGTGCCCAGCAGCGTCACGATCACCACCATCGCGACCCAGTTGGTGTGGCCCAGGATCACGATCGCGGCAATCGAGGCGATGAGCACGCTCCGCCCGATCCAGTGGGACCGCCGGCCAAAGAGCGCGTAGCTCACATGCCCGCCATCGAGTTGGCTGATCGGGATCATGTTCAGTCCGGTCACGAGCAGGCCCACCCAGCCCGCCATGAAGAGCGCATTGGGGGCGATCGTCCCATCGGCGGGGATGTCGGGACGGACCAGCCCGAGGATGCCGCGGGCCAGGGGCGGCAGCGCGAAGGGGCTGTGCCGGACAGCCTCGCCCGTGAGCAGTCCAACCGCGAGGATGGGAACCGCGATCACAAGCCCGGCCAACGGCCCGGCGAGCGCGATGTCAAAGAGCTGGCGACGGCTGGCCCGGGAGCCCTCCATCCCGATCACTGCCCCCATCGTGCCGGTGAGCAGCACGGGCACCGGGATGAAGAACGGCAGCGTGGCCGGAATGCGATGCAGCCAGGCCGCAATGAAATGGCCCGCCTCGTGCGCCCCGAGCACCGCCAGCACCGCCACCATATAGAGGAGCCCACGTTGCCAGTGTTCCGTCACCCGCAGGCCAAACTGGTCATCAACCCCGAGCACTTCCGCCTGCCAGCCAGACACGCCCGCTGCGAAGGTGGTGATGCAGGTGAGCAGAAAGAGCAGCGCCTGCAGCAGAATGCGGGGTGGCCGCGTTGCCGCGGACGCCGTGGGAAAGGGCGGCACACTGGGATCAAAACCGGTAGAAATCGGCTGCATCGAATACCCTGACTTCATTCGTCCGATACACCCACGAAACTTTTAGTGCCTGTGGCTGAGCATGGGGGTGCGGGGGTTATAGAACGTATTGATTGCGTCGGGACCAATGATTGCTCCGTGTGTTGCGAGGATCCGAAGACTCACGGATGCTATCATCCGCCGACGGTGACGATCGACCTACGTCGGATGAATATTCCCTGACGGACGGAAAAGCACTCCTATGACCGAGACCGTCGGCCGTATCTGCTTTGCAGTGGCAACATTCCTATCGGCGGCACTCCTCTTTATGGTGCAGCCTATGGCTGGCAAGATCCTCTTGCCGCTGCTCGGTGGCAGTCCTGCAGTATGGAACACCTGCATGGTGTTCTTCCAGTTGGCACTTCTTGCTGCCTATGGCTACGCCCATGTCCTCGCGACCCGATTTTCCGGACGGTTCCAGGTCTTGCTCCACGTCGCACTCCTGTTGATCGTGGCCAGCCTCCCGCCGCCGCCCATCGACGTCGGCGCGCCAGGCCCCGCGGATGGACCGCAGGCCTGGCTTCTCAAAACGCTCGTCCTCACAGTAGGTCTGCCATTTTTCGCGATTGCCGGTCTTGCTCCACTCCTACAATCCTGGTTTTCCAGGATCGCCTGGCAGGGGAGCCGCGATCCGTATCCCCTCTACGCAGCGAGCAATACGGGCAGCATTGCAGGGCTGCTCGCATACCCGCTCATAGTCGAACCCTGGCTCACCCGAGGCGGACAGTTCGCCGTGTGGACGTGGGGATTCCGGTTCCTGGCGGTCATCGTCGGATTGTGTGGATGGTTCTTGGCCACGCGTGGCAGCGACACTGATGTGGCGAGCGGCAGGGAGGGGACGGACTCGAAGACCGTGAGCGGTCTCTCGCAACGAGCGTTATGGTGTCTGCTGGCAGGGGTGCCCTCCAGTCTCGTGCTTGGGGTCACGCAACTCTTGGCGACGGACGTGGCATCGATACCGCTTCTGTGGGTTATTCCCCTGACGCTCTATCTCGCCACGTACGTGCTGGCCTTCTCTCCGCGGATTCAAGTGACCTCGCGAACGTGGGGCATGCTTGCCGTGCCAACCATGCTGGGCGTTGTCTGGCTCATGCTCGATGGTTCGACGACCCCACTGTGGCTTATCTTTTTCGCGCACCTCGCGAACTTCTTCCTCCTGGCGATGTGCTGCCACAAGCGACTGGAGGAATCCCGTCCAACAGCGGATCAACTGACGACATTTTACTTCTGCATCTCGTTGGGCGGCCTGATGGGGGGCTTATTTTCAACGCTCATCGCTCCGCGCATCTTCGACACCATTGCCGAATATCCGCTGGCCTTGGGTGTTGCGTGCTTGATGCGAACGGCAGAGCCGGTCAAGCCCACCCCTGCTCGTGACGCATGGCGTCATTGGCTGCTGCTGGCATGCCTTGGCCTCGCTGCATTGTGGGTGCTGCCAACCCTCGATAATTGGTTCAAATACGGCGGTCTCGATCGGCTGTCATCATCAAGCGGCCTGGCCGCTGCAGTGATCGGCGCCCTCTCGCCAAAGGGTATCGCCTACGCCGCGACGGTCTTGATACCGTGCGCGGCACTGGTGGCATCGCTACGCTGGCGCGGTGGCCTTGGGTTCGCCGTTTTGGTGACTGCGCTGACACTCGCGACCACTTTTTTTGGAGTGGGACGCACGCTGCATCGTGAGCGGACGTTTTTTGGAGTGCTGCGGGTCAGCGAGAGCCTGTCGGGCGAGTGGCACGTACTCACACACGGTTCAACCGTGCACGGCGTCGAATCGATGACGGCGAACAAACGGCTTCTGCCGACAGCGTACTACCATCCCTCCGGCCCCGTCGGCTCTCTCGTCCGTGCGCTGCATGCCGAACAGCATTTCGGGAAGTTCGCAGTGGTCGGACTCGGGGTCGGAACGCTCGCGGCATACTGCGTTCCAGGCACCGAGGCCGATTTCTTCGAGATCGACGACGCTGTCATCCGAATCGCCGAGAATCCGTCATTCTTCGGCTATCTGACCGACATGCGCAACCGTCCTGGCACAGCCATACGCACCCACCACAACGACGGCCGTCTGGGCATGGCGGAGATGCCGGATGACACGTTCGATTTGGTTGTGGTCGATGCCTTCTCATCAGACGCCGTTCCCACGCACCTCATCACTCTCGAGGCGGTCGAAGTCTATGCGCGAAAATGCCGGCCCCATGGCATCGTGGCATTTCACATTAGCAACAGGCATTTCGACCTACGTCCGGTGCTCGCGGATGCGGGTGCATCGCTCGGCATGACGGTCGGCCTGATGCAGGACGAACTGATAACGCCGGCCGACAGCGCCGATGGCAAGAAGCCTTCTGTGTGGGTGGTGTTGACGCGAACGCCGGAGGGGTTGGCGTCTCTCATGAGGGAAAACCCGGCCTGGCAGCCTCTTCACGGTACCCCTCAGGGCCCTCACTGCTGGACGGACGATCACTCGAGCGTGCTCGGAGTGTTACGATGAACGAACTTGGATGATAGCGTGGGGGTTGCCGCGATTTCGCCCATGCCGTGTGGGCAAGGGAAGCGAGCCGGGCACAAGGCCGGTGAGCAACTGGTCATCAACCCCGGAATACAGATTTTCGAACGGGGCTGGTAAGCTGCAACAGTCGGCCTCTGTACGGAGCTACGGAGCGGGTGGGCCGGTGTTCGCACCGCACGCCACATCCGGAATCACAACAGCTTGATCGTTCGCGAGGGAATTTCCATGTTGTTCCTGACTGTTGGCGGCCGCGGTCTGCGGAAGACGGTGCGGAGAGTGGTGCACGGTGCGGTCGCCTGCCTCTGTGCCGGAGGGCTGTTCGTGATCGGAGTCGGCCTCCCATCCGCCCACGCCGAAGAACGCACGGTGCTGGCCGTGGTCACGGCCGACAGCTACGCCGATCTCAAGAAGCAGGCCGGCTGGCTGGGAACGCAGATCGGCCAGCCCGGTCTGGCGGGCATGCTCGAGTCGGTGCTCCTGATGGCCACACAGGGCCGCGGGCTGGCCGGGCTCGACGTCAAGCGGCCGCTGGGCGCGGTGGTCACGACCGACGGCGGCGACCTCGCGGTGCACGGCTTCGTGCCGGTCAAGAGCCTTGACAAGCTGCTCGATTCGCTGCAGGCCGTCACTGGCCCCACCGAGCAGTCGGGCGATAGCCGCAGCCTTACCCTACCCAATGGCATCGCCCTCGATCTCGTGGAACAGGACGGCTGGGCGATCGTGTCGCCGCAGGGCATGGACGTGGAGGCGGTCGACCCCGCCCCGCTGTTTGCGCCGCTGGCGGAGAATTACACGCTCGGCATCGAGCTGTTTCCCCATCGACTGCCGGGCTCGCTCCGCCAGCAGCTCCGCATGCTGATCGAACAGGGGGCGGCCGCTGCCGGCGAACAGGGGCAGCCTCTGGATGCCCGAGCACTCGATGCCGTGTTTGACGGCCTGGCCAACACCGAATCGTTGGCGCTGGGCCTCGCGATCGACGGCGACAACGGTCGCCTCTTTCTGGAAAACCGCACGGTGGCGCTACCAGATTCGCCAATGGCCTTGGCGATGCAGGGGGCCGACAAGGGGAACTCGAGCGTGCCGATGCCGCCTGCCGCCGACGGCAGCAAGCCCGCCATCACCGCTCATGTGGTGCAGTCAGTTCCGGAGGCGTCCCGCCGCGACGCGATTGCCATATTGGAACAGGCTCTGCCCGCCACCAGCACCGATCCGCTCACCAAGACGCTGGCCCTGCTGCTTCGCGAGACGATCGCGTCGGTGCTCGCCACCGGCGGCATCGATGCGGCGGCCTGTGTCGACACAGATGACGTTGCCAAGAACGCCGCGGAAAAAGACGACGGCAAGGCCCTGCCAGCCGTGACGGCGGGCATCCGGGTGAAGGATGGTGCCGCGCTCGAAACCCGCATCAAGCAGACGTTTGGTGCCCCGGCTGCCGGACCCAACGGTGGCAAGCGACTGTTGCCACCGGGCGTGGACGTCGCCTTCGACTCGGGCAAGGTCGGTACCACGAATCTGCACACGATCACCGTTGATCTGAGTGGCACCGAAGCCGCCGAGCGGCTTGGCGACACGGTCAACGTGACGCTGGCCGTCACCCCGGAATACGCCTTCCTGATGGCGGGCGGTGATCCGCGACAGCGGCTTGCCAGCCTGGTCGGGCCCGCAGGCAAGGCCGACTCGGAGGCAAAGCCGTTCGTGGGCGTCGACGTGTCGGTGAGCCGCCTGATGGCACCTGTTCTGGCGGATTTTGGGATCCTGCCCACTGACTCGCCGACCGCTGAGGAAGACACCGGCAACGATCGGAAGGGTGGCGACATCAAGCTGCTCATCCGGCCGATCGATCGGGGCGTGGCCACCCGACTGTCGGCCGATGCTGCGGCGCTCAAGGTACTGGCGGCCGGAGCCGGCGCTCTCGAACCACTGGGCGGGGCAAACCCCAACGCGTTTCCAATCCCGGTGCCCGCCCAATAATACGCCGGCGCTGACGAGCAGCATGTCCGTCCTTCGCCAGTTCTCTCCTCTCATTCCTCTCTCACAACTTCAGCCGTGATCACCAACAGCCCGACCGCAGCGAGCCCCCAGACTTCTGACACCGCCGCCGGAACGTCCGACGCCGCGGCCGGCATCCGCACCCAGATCGCCGGCGTGAGCGTGGCCGACCTCGCCCGCGACCATGGCACGCCGCTCTATGCCTACGACGCCGAGATGATCCGGGCCCGCTGCCGCGACCTCGCGGCCTGGGACACGGTCCGCTTTGCCCAGAAGGCCTGCTCGAATCTGGCGGTGCTTGATCTCATCCGCCGCGAAGGCGTGGTGGTCGACGCAGTCAGCACGGGCGAGATCCACCGGGCGCTGCAGGCCGGCTACTCGGCCCACGCCGACCGCGGCACCGCGGCCGACGGCCTGCCCCCCGTGCATCCGATCGTCTACACCGCCGACATCTTTGACCGCGGCAGCCTCGACGCGGTCGCGAAGCTGGGCATCCATGTCAACTGCGGCTCGGCCGACATGATCGAGCAGCTCGCGGAGCGGGTGCCCGGGGCAAACATCACGCTGCGAGTGAATCCCGGCTTCGGCCATGGCCACAGCCAGAAGACGAATACTGGCGGCGAGGGCTCCAAGCACGGCATCTGGCACGAGGAGATCCCCGAGGTCCTCCGCCGGGCCGAGTGGGCGGGGCTGTCGGTGAGCGGGCTGCACATGCACATCGGCAGCGGCACCGATCTTGTCCACCTGGCTGAGGTGGCCGGCGCCCTCGAGCGGGTGGCGATCGAGATCGGCCGTTCGCTGACGATGGTGAGCGCCGGCGGCGGCCTGCCCGTGCCCTACAAGCCTGGCGAGGTCCATGCTGACTTAGGCGGTTATTTTCAGCTCTGGGATGCGATGCGGAGGAAACTGGAAGACCGGTTTGGGCATCGGATCCGGCTGGAGATCGAGCCGGGCCGCTATCTCACCGCCGAGTCAGGCTTCGTCGTCACGGAGGTCCGCGCCGTCAAGCGACAGGGCTCACGGAAGTATCTGCTCGTCGACGCCGGCTTCAACACGCTGGCCCGTCCGGTGCTCTACGGCTCCTACCATCCGATGAGTCTCTGCCCGGCGGCAGCCGGATCGGTCGCCGAGGCTGCCTGCGAAGAGGTGGCGGTCGGTGGCCCGTTGTGCGAATCGGGCGACATCTTCACACAGACCGACGGCGGGTTCGTGGCCTCGCGGCCGCTGCCACCGGCACAGGTGGGCGACCTGCTCGTGATTGAGATCGCCGGTGCCTACGGCTTCGTGATGGCGAGCAACTACAACTCGAAGCCCCTGCCGGCCGAGGTGCTGATCGACAGCGGCAAGGCCCGGCTGGTCCGCGCCCGGCAGACGCCCGAAGACATCGTCCGCGGCGAAACGGTCTGACTCGCGTCAGCCGGCCAGCACATCGGGCAGCAGCCGCGCCAGGGCGAGGAGTGTCGGCCGACCAGCACCAGCGCGGGCGTAGAGATCGGTCACGCCGCGGGTCAGTTGCACGCCGCGGGTGTTCCAGGCAAACCAGGGGGGCTTGGGCCAGGAGACGAGCGGTCCTCGCAGGATCGAGTTGTGCACCATCGGCAGAAGCAGCGGATTGTGAACCATTCCCAGGCCGCTCTCCGGAGCCTGCAGAGTGCCCCCCGGGAAGCCGCCCCAGGGAATCGATGTAAAGGCAAAGGCCAGAGCGGACCAGCAGTTCACCGCCACCACGCCGTAGGCGAGGTGGTCGAGCAGCAGTTCCTGCCGTCGTCGGGTTGCATGGTCGGCCGCCTTAGGGAGGGTGACGTTGGCCGCCAGGGATCCGGGAATCCGCCGCGTATGCTCGCTGGCCCGTGAGCAGAACTCGTCGACGGAGCCGGCCTCGAGGGCAACCTCGGCGACGCAGGGCACAAACCATTCCCGTTCGGTCCAGTGGGCCTCCCGCTCGGGGTCGAGGCCGGTGCGGAACACGGTGGGGAGCGTGCCGTCGGCGGGTGCCTGCCGCTGCGTGAGCGTTTCCCAGAGGCTGGTGGCGCCGGGATACCAGGCCCGCCGGGCCGGCTGCTGTTCGAGGCGGCGCTGAATGCGTTCCAGGAATTCCTGCCGCTGGTCCCAGGAACGAGAGGTAATGACAAGCTTGGTGGCGATGCAGTTGAAGGAGGTGTTGTTGACGATGGAGGCGGCAATCATGTCGGCCTGAGAGTCGAGCTGCCGCCGCGTGTAGCGGCCCGGCACGACGATCCAGGGAGTGACGTTGCCCAGTTCGCAGGTGATCGGCTTGGTGAGCCGCGGCTGAGTGTCGGCGGTCCGTTTTCCCGGGGCACCCCCCAGACAAGCGCATCAAAGGCCCCTTCGCCACCGGTGAGGTGCACATGCGTGACCAGCGGGGCCGCCACGGCGGCCTGGGCCAGATCGGTGCCGCCAGACACGATTTCCAGAACGCCCGCCGCGATCAGTGGCCCGAGGGCCTCCCGCAGGACCGGCTCGAGCACCGCATGGAGTGGGTGGAGTTTCAGGAGCACCGACCGGCCATATTCAAAAATCTGGCAGATCGCATCACCCGCGGCCAACCCGGTGACGTTGCCTGCCCCCAGTACCAGTGCCACACCGCCAGAGGTGGGGCGGGTCTGGATCTCCCGTTCCCAGGAGCGGGCAAATGCGGCGGTGTCGCCGGAGCTGACGCAGCGGACGGTCCCGCGGAAGCCGCGAAAAATGGCCCGGTCGTGCAGTCCGCTGGAAATTGCCGCCGGCAATACGTCCACCTCCACGAGGTCGGGCAGCCCGCCCTGAGAGGCATTGGCGAGCCGGGGACGGGCGGAGAGTCGCGGCAGTCCAAACCGCTCGGCGTCAGCCAGCGCCCGGGCGGTGAGCACCAGCAGCCGGACGGTGGCCAACGGCCCGGTAGCCATTTCCTCAGCCAGCACAGCCGCCGGGGGTGGTGGTGAGGAGGGATCGCTACAGCCACGGCTGCCCGGTTCGAGCCGCAGTTTCATGGAGCGGGCAGCCTCTGCCCAGCGGTCCGCGGCGGCCGCCACCGACTGGGCGGTCTGCAGCGCCAGGGAGGCCCGCTCCGCTGGGGTGCGGCTGGCATGGAGACGGCCGCCGTCGGCCAATCGCCGGAGGGTGGCGTCAAGCTGGGGGATCGCGGCCATGGGATGAGATTCCGGTGGAAATTCGAGGATTCTGGACTAGAAGAGTTGGCTGTTGACGGCTGCCCGAGCGTGGCGACGGACGAAACCGCTTTTTAGCGAAAACAACCAATCATGTGCGGCCCGGGAAGCCGAAACCAGATTGCATGCCGTTTTCTCGGCTTCGTCTTCGCGACTGTCAACGATTGTCGGGCAGGTGCTCCAGAAAATTTTCTCAATTCGTTGACATCGACTGAACCATTCTCTAATATTCTTCGTAAGGGATGGGGCGGGGTGCGGCATTGCACGCTATCTCGCCGCGTATTTTTATCCTGTATATCTCGTTCGTGATGGTTTTTTCTCGGTTCGTCTTTATTTTTCTTTTGTTTTCATTCCAAAAAGGAAACGTGATCTTATGAAGGTCTACAATCTCAACTCGAAGCTTCGTCAGGGTTTCACCCTGGTCGAATTGCTGGTCGTGATCGCGATCATCGGCACGCTGGTCGGCCTGCTGCTGCCGGCGGTTCAATCGGCTCGTGAGGCTGCCCGTCGGATGTCGTGCAGCAACAACCTGAAGAACACCTCGCTGGGCATGCTGAACTTTGAGTCGGCCCAGAAGAAGTTTCCGGCAGGCTCGAAGGGCACGGCGAACAGTGTCGGTGCTGCTTTCGGCATGAGCATCAACCAGGGTGCCCACGCCCTGATCCTGCCGTATATGGAAGACACGAATCTTGCCAACCTGTACGACAAGACGAGGGACTGGAATGCCCAGCCCTTAAGCGTGGCGACTACGGTCATCTCGTATTACGTCTGCCCGTCGAGCGCTGGCGAAGCGATCATCACTGATCCGATCCTTACGGTCCTGAACAAGAGTAATGCTTCCAGCTACCCCTTTAATAAGGGTGCTGCAACCAACTACCTTCTCAACAAGGGTTCGACTAATGTTTGGGCGATGTCTCCGCAGGCTGATTCGACCCCCGGTGTCGGCATGTTCATGCTCAACATGGAGTCGAGGGTTAGCACTGTTACGGACGGCCTGAGCAAGACCATCCTTTTGGGTGAAGGCTCGACCAGCAAGAAGTTCGGTGTGATGTCGGGTGCTCCCGGTACGTATCCCCTGTCCGGCGGCATTCCGACGAACACCACGGTCGCCGCTGCAGCCACCAACCCGATCGGGGCAATCTGGATTGCCTGCCAGCCCGCCTCCGATGCTGTCCTGTCCGCAACTGGTCTGTCGACCAATAGCACCGGGGGCAACTACGCCGGTACGGCCGTCAGGTTGGGCCAGAATCCGGTTGTTCGCAACCAGTATTTCATGGCCGGCAGCGGATTTATCGACCCCGCCCAGGGCGACACCTCGAATTTCCGCAGCGATCACGCAGGCGTGTCCAACTTCGCCTATG
>CANETO010000028.1 GCA_947440895.1 Planctomycetaceae bacterium
CTCGACCCCGATGGCCCGAATCACGGCGAAGCTGGCGTCGCGCATCCGTTGATACTGTCGGTCGGTGAGCGTGAGCGCCGGGGCGACGGTGATCGAATCGCCGGTGTGCACGCCGCAGGGATCGAAGTTTTCGATGGAGCAGATCACGACGGCGTTGTCGTCAGCGTCGCGCATCACCTCCATCTCGTATTCCTTCCAGCCCAGGATCGACTCCTCGACAAGCACCTCGCTCACCGGCGAGAGGTCGAGGCCACGCTGCACCTTCTGGTCGAACTCCTCGCGGTTGAACGCGATCCCGGAGCCGGAGCCGCCGAGGGTGAAGCTGGGACGGATCACGGCGGGCAGGCCGATTTCGGCGAGCACCTCGCGGGCCTCTGCCAACGTCCTCACGATCCGTCCCCGGCAGGTCTCGAGCCCGATCTTCCGCATCGTCTCCTTAAAGATCTCGCGGTCCTCGCCGCGGCGGATCGCCTCTGCCCGGGCGCCGATCATCTCCACGCCGTGCTTCGCCAGCACGCCGTGCCGCTCCAGTTCCAGAGCCAGATTGAGCGCCGTCTGGCCGCCGAGTGTCGGCAGCACGGCGTCGGGCTTCTCGACCTCGATCACCTTTTCAAGCATCTGCCAGGTAAGCGGCTCGATGTAGGTGCGGTCGGCCGTGCCCGGATCGGTCATGATCGTGGCCGGGTTCGAATTCACGAGCACGACGCGGTAGCCGTCCTCGCGGAGCGCCTTGCAGGCCTGGGTGCCCGAATAATCGAATTCGCAGGCCTGGCCGATGACGATGGGCCCAGAACCGATGAGCAGAATCGTGTGGAGATCGTCGCGGCGGGGCATAGGAAAACCTGAGGTGCGCGCAAAACTTCCAGAGGTTAGCATCTCGACCGCCCAGGCTTCAACGAACAGCTACAATTCCCGCAGCCCGCATCATTTCTCTCCCCGGCATCACACTTCCCCGGAATCCTCACCCCATGTCCATCGCCACCCCCTCGCTCGACGCCCTCCGCGACACGCTCCCAGACGAACTGAAAGACATCCGCCTCAATCTGTCGAGCGTCCTGGCAGGCGAAAACCTCCAGCCCGAGCAGGCCATCGGCGTGGCGTTGGCGGCCGCCACATTCGTGCGGTGCCCTCCGCTCGCCCTGGCGATTGAAACCGATCTGCGGGCCGCCGGCGATGCCGTCGCGGTCCCGGCGATCTCCGATGCCATCGCCGCGGCGGGCCTGATGGCCATGAACACCGTCTACTACCGCTTCCGCCACATGCTGGGCAAGGAGAGCTACGAGGCCCGCTCCCCGCGACTCCGCATGAGCCGCATGGCCCAGCCAGCCACGTCCAAGGCCGTCTTCGAACTGATGAGCCTGGGCTGCGCGGCGCTGGCAGGCTGCGAACTGTGCATCAAGAACCACGAGGCCAGTCTCATCCACCTGGGGGTGAGCGAGGAGGCCTGCCATGATGCCGTCCGCATCGCCGCCGTGATCAACGCCGTCGCCTGCGGCCTGCCCGCCTGACGTGGAAGAAATGCCGGCGAAACAAACATGATCCTTCGATGGCTGAAAACCCTGGGCCTCCTTGCGATCATCGGCGGCGGTATCGCCGTGGCGGCCTCTTTCGGAGTGATTCCTGGCTGGAGACGCACTGGAGAGCCCGGCCCCACTGTTTCTCCAGAAGCAGCTCCCACGGCCAGGCATGCCGAGGCGATCCCGGTGACGGTGGCCACCGCCGTGCCACGGCGTGTCGAGCGTCGTGTCCGCACCGTCGGCACGTTGCACGGGTTTGAGGAGATCGAAATCAGCCCCCAGGTCGACGGGAACGTGCACCGGGTGGCGCACGACGTCGGCGACCTGGTCTTACCCGGTGACCTGCTGCTGGAAATCGACGCCACGGATTTCCAACTCGCGGTTCGTGAGCACGCCAGAGCGCTCGAACTCGAACTGGCACGCCTCGGGCTGAACACGGTTCCTGACGCATCATTCTCCACCGAAACGCTGCCCAGCGTCGAACGGGCCAGGTTCGTGGAGCGGAATGCCGCGGACAGGCTCGATCGCTACAAGGCCCTGGCAGCCCGGGGCGTTATGACCAAGGACGACTACGAAAAAGCCGAGTTGAATCTGCAAACGGCCAGACTCGACACAAAACAGCGACTCATCGAGGCGGAGCAGACGCTCGCCGCGGTACGGCATCGGCAGGCCGTGCTGGAGACGGCGGACAAGCGGCTGCGTGACACGAGCATTCTCGCCCCAGCCATCACCGTGCGGACGCCCCCCGTCCTGATGGCTACGGTGGGCACGTCCGACCCCGCGGCACCCACCGCAGTCGCAGCTCCCACCCTGGCGTACACCGTCGCCGAGCGATTTGTCTCGGAGGGGGAGATCGTCCGCGCCGCCCCACCCACCACACTGTTCCGGCTGGTCGTGGCCAGCGTCCTCAAGTTGAAGGCCGCCGTGCCGGAGCGGTATGCGTCGCAGGTGCGGCCTGGGCAGGACGTGGATCTGGCGGTCGAAAGCCTGCCCGGACGGCATGTTGGCGGACGCGTGGCCCGCGTGAATCCGACCGTGGACACGACCAACCGCACCTTCGAAGTCGAGGTCTGGGTGCCCAATCAAGAACACCTGCTCAAGCCTGGTTCGTTCGCGACGGCGTCGATTCTGCTCGAGACCGATGCCAATGCCGTGACGGTGCCCGAGGAGGCGATCGTCCGCTACGCCGGCGTCACGAAACTCTTCACCGTCGTCGACGCCAAGGCGGTCGTGGTTCCTGTCGAACTGGGCTCCCGGCTCGACATCCAGGGACCGCTCGGGACGACCCAACGCTGGGTGGAGGTATCTGGTGGGATCGCCGTCGGTGCGCCGGTCGTGATGACCGGCCATTCCCAACTCAGTGACGGCGCGGCCGTACGGATCCGTGAGGTTCCTCGACAGTCGACGAACGCCCCCGCCACGGACGTGCCTGAGGCAGCGCCGCTGGACGATGTTCCGGCTGCAGAGGACGTCCGATGAAGATCTGGGATCTGTGCATCCAGCGACCGATCTTCACGGCGATGCTGGTCACGGCGCCGATCGTGCTCGGACTGGCCAGCTACCCGCGGCTGGGTGTCGAGCTGTTTCCGAATGTCGACCTGCCGCTCGTGACCGTCACGACGACGCTGCGGGGCGCCAGCGTCGAGGAGATGGAGACGGGCGTGACCAAGCCCATCGAGGAGATCGTCAATACGGTGTCTGGCATCGAGCAACTCCGGTCGACGACGAAGGAGGGGATCTCGCAACTGACGATCGAATTCGCGCTCGCGAAAAATGGCGCCGTGGCGGCCCAGGAGGTCGATGCCAAGGTGCGGACGATCCTGAGCCAGCTGCCCGAGGGCACCGATGCCCCGATCATCGACAAGTTTGCCCTCGACGCAGCGCCGGTGCTGACGGTGGCCGTCTCGGGGCGTCGCGACGCGAGGGAAATCACCGAGATCGCCCGGCGCCGGATCAAGGAAGACCTTGAATCCTTGCCCGGCGTCGGTGCCGTGATTCTGGTCGGCGGCCGGCAGCGGGCGATCCAGATCTCGATCGACACCGACCGGCTGCAGAAATACGAACAGCTCACCATCGAGGACGTGCGTCAGGCCCTGGTCCGCGAAAATCAGGAGCAGCCGGGCGGCAGGATCGAGCAGGGCCCCCGGGAACTCGTGCTCCGCACGATGGGCCGGATCCGCGAGCCGGCCGACTTCGCTGAGTTGATCGTCGCCAACCGGCATGGCCAGCCGATCCGCATCAAGGACATCGGTACGGTCAGCGATTCCTTCGAAGAGCCACGGGGATTGAGTCGTCTGTGGGCGGCCGATCCTGCACAGCCGACGGAAGCGGGCCGCGCCGAGCGGCCGGGCGATCTGGCCGTGAGCCTGATCGTGCAGAAGCAGTCGGGCACGAACACCGTCGCCGTGGTCGAGCGGGTCAAGCACCGGCTGGAGGAGATCCGCGAGATCCTCCCCAACGACATCGATGTTCAGATCATCCGCGATCAGTCGCGGTTCATCGAGAACTCGATCCACGAGGTGAAGACCCATCTGCTCCTGGCCGCCGTCCTCGTCAGCCTGACGATCATGCTCTTCATGCGAGACTGGCGCACGACGCTCATCGCCACGCTCTCCATTCCGACGTCGATGATCGCCACGTTCGCGTTCATGGACGCGATGGGCTTCACGCTCAACAACATCACCATGCTCGGACTGATCCTTGCGATTGGCATCGTGGTGGACGATGCCGTCGTCGTCCACGAAAACATTTTTCGGCACATGGAGGAGTATGGGCTCGCGGCGCGGGAGGCCGCCGCGAGCGCCACGCAGGAGATCGCGTTGGCGGTCGTCGCCACGACCTTCTCACTCCTCGTCATCTTCGTCCCGGTGGTCTTCATGGGGGGGCGGGTGGGCCGCTTCTTCAGCAGCTTCGGCTACGTGGTGGCGTTCTCGATCCTGATGAGCATGTTCATTTCGTTCACGATGACGCCCATGCTCTGCTCCCTGTTCCTCAAGGCCGAGGATGCCGCACACTCGAGCAAGTCCGGCTTTGTCTGGCGGGCGGTGGAGGGCTTCTACATGCTCTGCCTACGGTTTTCGCTGCGGCACCGCTGGCTCGTCGTGCTGGTGACCGTGGGCGTTCTCGCGTCGACACCGTATCTGCTCCGCATCGTCGGCAAGGATTTCGTGCCGCGTGACGATACGAGCGAGTTCGAGGTGGCGGTGACGTTGCCGGAGGGATGCTCGCTCGAGCGGGCCGATGAGGTGCTCTCCGAGGTCGAGTCGCGGCTCCGCGGCCTACGGGGAGTGCGGAAGACCCTCATCACCATCGGCGACACGACCGGCAGGACCGTGCGTGGGCAGGGCGAGGTCACCCGGGCGTCGATCTATTGCCGCCTGAGCGACCTCCGCGAACGCGAGTTCAGCCAGTTCGACGTCATGGGCGACGCCCGCCGGATCCTGCTCGACTACCCCGACCTGCGGGCGGCGGTGCAGGATGTCGCCGCGTTCTCCGGCGCCGGATTCCGGCAGGTGATGGTCGACTTGAACCTCCGTGGCCCCGACATGGAAATGCTGCAGGCGTATTCGGAGAAGATCACCGCGTGGATGAAGGCGGAGGGGTACTTTGTCGACGTCGACACGAGCCTCTCGTTCCGCAAACCGGAGGTGCGAATCGTGCCGAATCGAGAGCGGGCAAGCGAACTGGGGGTGTCGATCCAGGCGATCTCGTCGACGACCAACGTGCTCGTGGGAGGCGATCCGGTCAGCACATACAAGGAGGCGGACCAGCAATACGACGTGTGGCTTCGCGCCGACCGCTCGTTCCGAGACGACTCCGCCCAGATCGCCAGACTGACGGTGCCCTCGAGCAAGCCGGGGGTGGGCGTCGTCGAACTCGGGAGCGTCGCCGCATTCGAGGATGCCCAGGGACCGAGCACCATCGAACGTTTTTCGCGCCAGCGGCAGGTCGTCATTTCCGCCAACCTCGAGGGTAAGGCGTTGGGAGAGGCCGTCTCCGCGTTGGGAGACTACGTCAAAACGCTCGATCTGCCGGCGGATTACCGCTGGGAGTTCATCGGGCAGGCCAAGAGCCTCAAGGAAACGAACGCGAATTTTCTGATCGCGTTCGGCCTGGCCTTCCTGTTCATGTACATGATTCTCGCGGCCCAGTTCGAGAGCTTCGTGCACCCGATCACGATTCTCCTGGCGCTGCCGCTGACGATCCCCTTCGCGATCCTGTCGCTCATCCTGCTGCGGACGAACCTCGACATCTACGCCATGTTCGGCCTTTTCATGCTCTTTGGCATCGTCAAGAAGAACGGCATCCTGCAGGTCGACTACACGAACGTGCTCCGCGAGCGGGGCGTGCCGCGGGACAAGGCGATCCTCGACGCCAACGCCGTGCGACTGCGGCCAATCCTGATGACGACGGTCATGCTCGTGGCGGCGATGATCCCGATGGCGATGGGCGAGGGGCCAGGCGCCGCCTCCCGGGCCGGCATGGCGAAGGTGATCCTTGGCGGCCAGCTGTTGTCGCTGCTGCTGACGCTCCTGCTGACTCCCGTGGCCTACTCGCTCTGGGATGATCTGACCGTGGCGATGCAACGCCTGTCCGCGCGGATCGGCCGGGATGGCTCCCGCGACGGTCAGGTCGCCGTCGTGCCGGATCCCAGCGACGGTCCGCCGAGTTCCCGCAAATATTCGAGCGTGTAGATGCCACTGGAGTGGCCGTCGGAAAATTCGATCGAGTAGGCGTACTGCCCCACGGGCTTCATGCCGGCGATGCCAAGCGGCGCCACCTCCTCTGGCCTGAGCACAGGCAGCAGCGCCGGCGTCGCCGGCTGCACCCGCTGCTCGCGGCAGGTGGCGCACGGGCAGGCGTCTCTCAGAAGCCGCGGCGAGTAGTCGGCTTTCACACCATCGCTCCAACCGATCTCGATGCCGCCACGGTCGAGACGCCGGATGCTCTGCGGAACGGGCTGTGTCATGACTGCCTTTCTGATGGCTGCTGGTCTGTCGGTGTCGTGCTGCGGCGATCGACGATCCGCCGTGCCTTGCCCTCGAATCGCGGCAGCGTGCCGCTAGGAACCGCAGTCACCTCGACCCGCAATCCCAGCCGCAGCTGCAGCTCATGGGCAACGCGGCCCGGATCGGCGAGCCGATCCTCGATGTCCAGATGCAACGCGTCGAGGCTTTCGCGAGTGGAGACCGTGAGCCGATACTCTACGATCTCCGGGAAGCCGCGGACGATCTCATCGATCGCCGCCGGAAAGATATTCACGCCGCGGACCACGAGCATGTCGTCCGTCCGTCCGACGACGCCCCCTTCGAGCCGCACCCACGGACAGCCACCAGCCTCGATCGCTTCGCACGCAGGCCAACGGGGCCGTACGAGGTCACCGGTGCGGTAGCGAATCACGGGCGACCCCGAACGGCCGAGGGTCGTCAGCACCAACTCGGAGAGTTCGCCCGGCCCGGCCGCCCGGCCCGTTTCCACGCTGAGAAACTCCGGGTGAAACCAGGGCTCGATCACGTCGAGACCGCTGCCTACCAGATCGCCCACGCCCCAGGGCCCGACCTCGGTCGCACCGGCATGATCGAGCACGTCTGCCCCCCACGCTTCGGCAATCCTGTTCCGCACCGCTGGGATCGACCCGCCCGGCTCTCCCGCCACGATCACAAGCCGCACACTCAGATGCCCCAGATCGAGCTTCTGTTCGCAGGCCACCTCCGCGAGATGCAGGCTGTAGCTGGGCGTGGCCACGAGCACGGTTGCCCCGAGGGTCCTCGCCAGCTCCAGCCTTGCGAGCGTCGTCATGCCCCCGGTGGGAATCGCCATCGCCTGCCGCGTGAGCACCGCGTCGAAACAGCTCCAGAAGCCCGCATAGGGACCGAACGAGGAAGCCACGAGCACCCGATCGCCCGGCCGCACTCCGCCGCGATCGAGGATCGATTGCCAACAGGCCATCCACCACGCCCAGTCATCGGTCGTGTCGAAGACGGGCAACGGCCGACCACGTGTGCCGCTGGTCTGGTGGAACCGCACATAGCGATCGGACGACCAGGTGAGATTTCCAGGGACGCCCGTTGCAGCGGTCGCACCGACCAGTTCCTCCTTGAAGGTGAACGGCCAGTCTTCGAGCGCATCGAGCGACGGCAGTTCGGTCGGCACGCGTGCAAGCTTGGCGGCATAGAACGCGTTCTGCGGTAGGATCGTCTGCACGAGCCCCCGCAGCCGCTCGAGCTTGAGGGCATCGAGCTGCGTACGGGAGGGCGACGCTGATACAGTTGGCTGGTCAGTCATGCAGGCATTATGCCACGCTGCGCGGGGTCAGTGGTGAAACGATTTCAAGGCATCTCTCCCAAGACCAGGGCAGAGTTTTGCGGCGCGGATTGGTTCGCCGGCTGCGGCATGCTCGTCACCGGCGGATTCTGCTACGGGATGCTCTTGGACGAATCCCGCATCGCTCATGAGTCGCAGAATTCACCGGCTCCTGCGCGTGCCTCCGACCGGCTCCTCACGATCAGGAATCGGGTGCATCAACCTTGGATAGTCCTCATGAAAATATGCTGCGATAGGTACATCCGTGAGGGGTTGCCCATGCACCGAGAGCCGGCGTTGCTGACAAGCGTAGGCAGGATGCCGAAAGCGAACGTCCGGCGACGGGGTATGGGCAGCCCCGAACCGCGACACCGTTGGCCGTCGTATCGCGAGCCAAGGCAAGTTGAAAACTTGCCCTCACGGTGAGACTTTCCGGCGACGGGGCATGGGCAGCCCCGAACCGTCGGCAGCACGCCGATACAACGTGACCTACAACCCAGGGATCCCCTGGGACGGCGCGTTTTGCCGTGGCGGTTGCAGCCCCTGGAATGGAGTGGGCGACGGTGGCGGCAGCACCAGCCCACCGCCCTGTGGCGGCAGCACCTGCGGTGCTGGCAGTGACTGGGGCGGCGGTGCCGGAATCGGCTGGGGAACAGCGACCGGCTGTTGCACGACCGGTACGGGCGGCGGTGCAGGCAGACTCCCCGCGGCCAGCCGGGCCTGCTCAGCGCGGGCCACGACCGACTCCGGCGGAATGGCGACGGTGTTTGTCATGGCGAGATCGACGACCCGCTCGTCGCGAATCTCCCAGGGCCAGAGGTTTTCCGTGACGAAGTCGAGCGGAAAGATTTCGTACCAGGGGATTGGGAACGGCTGCCGCACCGTCAGCGTTTCGTAGCCGTCTTTCACCAGCCGAATCTTCCGCGTGCCGTAATAGATGAAGTCGGTTGAGACTGGCGTGGTGCCGATCTGGTAGTCATCGACGTAGACGAGCGCCCCCGGCGGATTGCTGCGAATCGTCATGCGCCGCTGCACGCAGCCCGCGGCTGATACCAGCATGGCCATAGCCAGAAGGCTCCCGCACACTCTGGCGGAACGTCCGTGAAAAGAACCGGTTTTGGGAGGCATGGAATGGTCCTTCGCGGCCGGGAATCAGCGGCGGAAACCATAGAATTACCCCCTGCCCGCCGCCAGCCCAGCAGGAAATTGCGTATTCTGCCAGGACAATCGTGTCTCGCCCGGGTCGCGCCATCCGGCTAGACTCCGCTCTTTTCCGTCACCCGCCCGAGGCATGTCGACGCGTGGGAAAAGTCACAAGCCTGGTTTCGAGCGACCGCACCGACATCGGTCGCCGCCGAGCGAGCAACCAAGACGCCAAGGCCGTGCTGCCGGCGAACCCGCAGCAATTCCGCAGTCGCGGCTGGTTTTTCATGGTGGCCGACGGCATGGGGGCCCACGCCGCGGGCGAACTGGCCAGCGCCATGGCTGCCGACCGCGTACCCAAGATCTACGAGCAACGCTCCCAGTTCTCCCCACCACTGGCCCTGCGGTTGAGCCTTGAGCAGGTCAACTCGGAAATCAACGCCAAGGGTGAGAGCGGCTTTGAATTCAAGGGCATGGGCACGACCTGCACCACGCTCGTGCTGCTCCCCCGCGGCGCCATCGTTGGCCACATCGGCGATAGCCGCTGCTACCGGATCCGGGGCGGCACGATTGAGCAATTGTCGCGGGACCACTCGCTCGTCTGGGAATTGGAATCAGCCGGGGGCATGTCCCGCGAGCAGGCCAATGACGCAGCGCCAAAAAACATCATCACCCGTTCGATGGGCCCGCACGCACGAGTCGATGTCGACCTGGAGGGACCATTCCAGGTGAACGTGGGCGACGTGTTCCTGCTCTGCAGTGACGGCCTCTCCGGCCAGGTCACCGACGAGGAGATCGGCCTCCTCGCTGCCGAACTGGAACCTCAGGAGGCGGTGACCGCCCTGATCGGTCTCGCGCTGGTTCGGGGCGCCCCCGACAATGTCACCGTGGTCGTCGCGAGGACGGGCGAGGAGGAGGCATCGAAGACCTCCCGAAAAGACGAAGCGTGGCCGCTCAGCGAGGAGGCCACGACGAACCAGCGGCAGTCGCGGCAATCCTACACAGCCCTCACGATCGCGGCCGCCTGCCTGCTGGCGGCGCTGATGTTCAATCCGCAGAGCATGCTCACGAAGGACGCGTGCCTGGCCTCGGAGACGGTGCGGGCGGTCTGCCTGTTCGGCAGCATCGCGGCCCTGATGGCGGCGATTGCCGCGTTGCTGTTTGCCTTTTCTGGATTCCTTGCCAAACCGGCCCGGGGACGGATGCTCAGCCCGGGCGAGTTCCTCGGCAAGGGCCCCTACCGACGCTACGACTGCACCCCGGCCGAGCCTCTGGTGGAGGGGATCGTGGCGAGCGTCGAACAGTCGGCCGAGCACCTTCCGCCCCCCGACCGCGACCGCACGCTGTCGATCGTGGCACGGGCGCGGCAGCATGCCGCCGCCGGTTCATTCCACGAGGCGGTGACGGCGGTCGCCGAGGCGATCACGATTCATACAAGCGCCATCGAGGCGGCGCGGAGCGATGAAACCATCCGCACCTCCAGCGAGCCGCCGCCCCACCCGCACCCCCCTGCCTGAGTGCCCGTCTTTCACGCGAGCGACCACGACGAGCGACCATGAAGATCATCACCCGCTACGTTCTCAGCGAGCTGCTCCAGGTCTTTCTGGTGGCGCTCTCCGCCCTCACGCTCTTCATGCTCGTCGTCGGCCTGGTCAAGGAGGCGCAGCAGCAGGGGCTGGGGATGATGCAGATTCTGGCGCTCATCCCCTACGTGCTGCCGGAGGCGATGCGGTTCGCCGTGCCGGGCACGATGCTCTTTGCCGTGGCAAGCGTCTTCGGCCGGATGTCGGCATCCAATGAGATCACGGCCCTCAAGGCCGCCGGCATCACGCCCATGGCCGTGATCTGGCCGGCAGCCATGCTGGCCGTTGTGGTGAGTCTGGTGTCGGTCTGGCTCAACGACATCGCCGTGTCGTGGGGCCGCGACGGCGTCCGGCGGGTGGTCATCAGCAGCGTGGAGGACATCATCTATGGCCGACTCCGACAGCAGCGGTCGTATAGCACGGCGCAGCTCTCGATCAACGTCAAGGGCGTTGAGGGCCGAAGACTCATCCGCCCGACGCTCTCTTTCCAACCGGGTGGCTCGAGCCCGCCCGTGACGGTGTCGGCCGCCGAGGCATCCCTCCGCGCCGACGCCGCCGCCGGAACGCTGACGATCACCTGCCGCGACGGCACGGTGCACGTGGGCGACGTGAAGGCGGTGTTTCCGGACACGATCGAGCGGGTCGTGCCGCTTGATACCGTCAGCCGGAAAGGCAGCAGCTCGACGAGCCCCTCCGAAATCGCCATGGCTGATTTTCAGAAGGCCCGCGCCGAACAGGTTGCCACGATCGACCAATTCGAGCAGGTGGCGTCGGGGAAGATCGCTATGGGGATCATCACCGGTCGCATGGAGCAGACAGTGCCGGCCGCCGTCGAACCCGACCGGCAACAGGCCACGTGGGCCAAGTCCCGCCTCACCCGCATCATCATGGAGCCCTGGCGGCGCTGGGCCAACGGTTTCAGCTGCCTGTGCTTCGTGCTGGTGGGGGCACCGATGGCGATCCGGATGCGGAACGCCGACTTTCTCACCAGCTTCTTCCTCTGCTTCCTGCCAATCCTGCTCGTCTATTATCCGGTGTTCATGCTCGGCGTCTCCCGCGTGAAGTCGGGCTCGCTGCCCGCCCCGGCCGTCTGGATGGGCAACGTGCTCGTCGCGCTCTGGGGTCTGTGGCTCCTGCGCAGCGTCATCCGCCGGTAGCCCGGGCCGTTGGGGTGCAACGCCGCCGGGA
>CANETO010000029.1 GCA_947440895.1 Planctomycetaceae bacterium
AACTGGTCGATCGGGTGCAAACTCGGCAATCTTCTCGAGCCTGGCGAGACGCCCCACGCCAACATGCAGTTCCTCGTGTTCTGCGCGGCAGTTATTCGGGCCGTTCACCTTCACGGCGATCTGCTGCGGTCGGTGGTTGCGGCCAGCGGCAACGACCATCGGCTGGGCGCCAACGAGGCTCCGCCGGCGATCATCTCGATCTTCCTCGGCGACCAACTCGCCGATGTCTTTGAGCAGATCGAGAAGGGGAAGGCCACCAGCAGTAAGTCAAGCGGCACGCTCTCTGTCGGCGTGGACACGCTGCCGCCGCTGCCGAAGCACGCCGGCGACCGCAACCGCACGAGCCCGTTTGCCTTCACGGGCAATAAGTTCGAGTTCCGGGCCGTGGGCTCCAGCCAGTCGATCGCGGGGCCGCTGGTGGCCCTCAACACGATCGTCGCCGAGAGTCTCGACTACATCGCGACGGAGTTGGAGAAGGCGACCGGTGGTGATGTGTCCAAGCTCAGCGGTGCCATCGAGAAGCTGCTCCAGAAGATCGTGTCCGAGCACAAGGCGGTGATCTTCAACGGCAATGGCTACTCGGCAGAGTGGCAGGAAGAGGCAAAGCGGCGCGGTCTTCCCAACCTGAAGGCAACGCCCGAGGCGCTCGATGTGCTCGTGACACCGACGAACATCGCCCTCTTCGAGAAATACGGCGTCCTCTCGGAGAGGGAGATGCGCAGCCGCTACGAGATTTATCTGGAGCGGTATTGCAAGGACATTAACGCCGAGGCGAATTCGGCCGTGCAGATCGCCAAGACGATGATTCTGCCTGCCGGCTACCGCTATCAGGGCGAACTGGTCGACACGGCCTCGAAGCTCAAGGGGCTTGGGCAGTCCGTGCACATGGGGACACTCGACAAGCTCACGGTGCTGGTTGGCACCTTCGAGCAGCGGATCGAGGCCTTGGAAAAGGCGGTGGCCCACACCGGCCACGATCTCCGGGCAGAGGTCAAGCACTTCCATGACGATGTCATCCCGGCGATGACGGCTCTCCGGGAGACGGCGGACCAGATGGAGTCGATCCTGCCGGATGATCTGTGGCCGCTGCCGACCTACCGCGAGATGCTGTTCATCAAGTGACCGATCAGAAAATGGCCCCAGCCGATCTCGCCACCGCGATCGCCGCTGACTGCGAGCGACTTGGCCTGTCTGTATCATCCGATGCCATCCAGGGGCTCGCCGCGTATGCTGCGAGCCTCTGGTCTTGGAATGAGCGGCTGAATCTCACCCGGCACGTCGACGTCGAGAAATTTGTCTCCCGTGACGTGGCCGACGCCGTGGCGATCGCCCCTCATCTTGAGGCCGGTGCCCACGTCCTCGACGTCGGTACCGGTGGTGGCGTGCCCGGAGTGTTGCTGGCGATTCTACGGCCCGATCTCCGGGTTGAGCTGTGCGATAGCGTGGGCAAGCGGGCCCGTGCCGTGCGGGAGATCGTGGCGGAGATCGGTCTGTCGATCCCGGTCCACGAAGGAGCCGCACAGCGGCTGGTCGCTGCGGCGGCAGCCGCGGGCGAAAACGCTGGCGAGCCCGGGCGGTTTGACGTGCTCGTGGTGCGGGCAGTGGCGCCGCTGGTCAAGCTGCTGGGCTGGTTCGAGCCGCTGTGTGAGTCGTACGGCCGGATGCTCGTGGTGAAGGGCCCGCGGTGGGAAGAGGAAAAGGGCGACGCCCGGCACCGTGGCTTCGTCAAGCGGGTGGGTGTCCGCCGGATCGCCGCCTGGCCGATCCGTGGGAGCGACAACGAGAGCGTGCTCTTGGAAGTGAAGCGCCGCGAACCCGTGTAGGCATAGTGGGGGCGAGTTTCCAACTTGCCCTCCAGTTCATGCCGGTGCTGATGGGCCGTATTGGTTCGCCGGCTGCGGCATGCTCGTCGCCGGCGGACTTTGACGTTGCGGGCTCCACAGGCGTGGTGCGTCAACTCTTGCAGTCAAAGTGCACCGGCTCCTGCGCGTGCCTCCGACCGGCTCCTCAGCATCAGGAGTTGAGGAGCCGGGGGTCGGGGGAAGCCGAAGCGAGTCGGGCTATCCTGCCCTCGAGTCGGAGGCTTTCGCCGACTCCCGGCGGTTTGAGCCTCTCTCGAGTTCCATCGTCTCCTACAGGTTCATCCCGAGAAATCCGCCGCTGGCATCACTGACGGCCTGCTCCCGGGCCAGCCGTTCCTGGGCGCGGGCGAGATCGCCGGCGGCGATGTAGCGGTCGAACTCCACCTCCATGGCGTGTTTGACGGAGAGTGTCAGCCACTGCACCGCCTGTTGTGTGAGCCAGTCGCAGGTCTCTTTATCGAGCTGGATGGCGAGATCGCTCCCCACGGTCCTCGTGTCGGCGGCATCGGTCAGCACCGTTCCCTCGACCAGAAAACGCACCCATCCCACTGCTGGGTTGTTGGTAAACTGAAACGTGCAGGAACCGTTCGTAAGGTAATAGGTGTTGAGGGTGCCGTGTTGGCTGACTGCCCGTTGGACCCGCTCCAAGCGGCCGCGGTAGGCCGGCGAGGCGTCGGGTGGAATGTCGATCCGCCGCACGCTCCGCAAGGGAGTGCAGTCGAACCGAATCGCCACGACCGGACTGGATGATGCATCGCTCATGACCACGGGATTCTATCGCGCCTGGGCCGTCAACGCAGCCCTGCTGGTTGGGCTGGTGGCAGGAGACCGCCTGCCCCTAGCCGTCACGGCCCGGGCGGGCCAGACCGACGCGGAGTGTCAGACAGAGCGAGTCAGTCAGACAGAGCGACTGATGGGGGTGCCCTGGACGATTACGGTCCACGCCAACACGGCTGCAGCCGGCCGGACGGCCATCGCCGCAGGCTTCGCAGAGGCAACGCGACTCGAACACATTCTCTCCGATTACGATCCGGAGAGTGAACTCTCCCGGCTGTCGGCCTTGGCGCCGATGGCCGATCCCAAGCCCGTCAGCCCCGACCTCTGGCGGGTGCTGGAGTGTGCCGTTGCGTTTCGGGATGCCACGGAGGGTGCGTTTGATCCGACGGTCGGGCCACTGACGAGTCTGTGGCGGCAGGCCCGTCGGACGGGCCGGCTGCCGCTCCCGGGCAAGTTGGCGGCGGCCCGCGAGGCCGTCGGACCGGCAGCGTTGCGGCTGGAGCCCGAGGCAGAGGCGGTGCGGCTCACGCGTCCGGCCATGCGGCTCGATCTCGGAGGTATCGGCATGGGTTATGCGGTCGATCGAGTGCTTGATGTCCTGGATCGCCATGGCATCGCCGCGGCGATGGTCGACGCCTCGGGTGATGTGGCTGTCTCGGCGGCTCCTCCCGGCACCGCTGGCTGGAAGATCGCCGTGGCGCCGCTCCGGCCTGGCATCGCGGATGAACCGGGCCAGGACCCGGGCGAGCATCTGCTCCTTTCGCATGCGGCGGTGACGACCTCAGGCGATGCCTTTCAGGCGGTGGAGATCGACGGCCGGAGGTACAGCCACATCGTTGACCCGCGGACCGGGCTCGGCGTGGCGGGACCGGCGGCGGTCACGGTCCTGGCCAGAGACTGTACGACGGCCGATGCGATGGCCACGGCAGCGAGTGTCCTGGGGCCCGAGCAAGCCGCCGCGGTCATGGCTCGCACGCCGGGCTGTGCAGCCCGGTTCGTCTGGATGGACGGCGGCAAGATTCGACATACCCAGACCACCGGCTGGCCGTCTCAGATCTCCCAGACTGCCCACTAACAGCCGCCCGATTGTGCCGGTTGCAGCGGATGGAACGGTTTGCCCAAGTTTGACGGCGGATGGGCCGATACCCATAGAGCCGTCGCTGCGCCTTGGCGCACGACTTGTGGGCACGGAGTCGGGGGGCACCGTGCCGGGCAGGTCTGCACACCACGTGAGACCATACCCCTTGGGCGCAGCGGCGGCGATTTGAAGAACGATTGAGACGACACCAACGCCTTGCGGAAGTCCCCCGTGCCGCGAACTGCCCGACAACTCTGGGTTGCCCTCACGAGCATCTCGCTCCTCGCGGGTGGCTGTGCGCCTCAGCAACCCTTCTACTTCTTCGAAGACGGCGACCTGTCGCACTATGTCGGGGCGATCCAGAAGCTTGAATATCCCGACAGCTGCGAGCAGCCGCTCGACGAGGCGGCCGGCACGACGGAGCCGCTCACGCTCTCCAATGCGAGGTTCGATCAGATCTGGGAGATGTCGCTGGAAGAAGCGATGAGAACGTCCCTCGAAAACGGCAAGGTACTGAGAAACCTGGGTGGACGGTTCCAGAGCTTTGGAGGTCCCCGACCGCAGACCGGTGAACCCGCCGTGTCGCTGCTCACGGCTCCTTCGGCCACGCCCACGATCTACGACCCGGCGATTGCCGAAACCGATCCCTTCCGCGGCGTGGAGAGCGCGCTCGCGCTGTTCGATGCGCAGCTCTCCAGTTCACTGACGTGGGAGCGGCAGAATCGGCCGCAGAACGTTGGCGGTTTTATCGGGACGTCGGTCTTCCAGCAGCAGTTCCTCGGCGATACCGGGAACATGACGACCGGCATCCAGAAACGGACGGCTACCGGTGCCACTGTGGGCGTTTCGAATACGACGCTCTACGACAACAACAATTCTCCGATTCGTCAGGACGGCGTGCCCTCGACGTTTACGACCAACTACGACTTCACGCTCAGCCAGCCCCTCTTGCAGGGAGCGGGCGTCACCTACAACCGGATCGCCGGCCCCGACCCGTTCGACAATATCTACGGCCGGCCTCTGTTCCGCGGCGTGTTGCTCGCCCGTATCAATGCCGACATTTCGCTGGCGGAGTTCGAGGCGGGTGTCCGCAATCTCGTCAGCGACACGGAGCAGTCGTATTGGGAGCTCTATTTCGCCTACCGCAACCTCGAGTCCCGTAAGGCTGGCCGCGACAGTTCGCTGGAGGCATGGCGGAAGGTGCACGCCCTCTATGTCGAGCAGTCGCGGGGCGGCGAGGCCGACAAGGAGGCCCAGGCCCGCGAGCAGTATTTCTTCTTCCGCAGCGAGGTCGAGCAGGCGCTCACCGACGTCTATCGCTGCGAGAACCGACTCCGATTCATGATGGGCATCAGCGCCAGCGACGGCCGGCTCATCCGGCCGTCCGACGAGCCGACCACCGCCCGCATCTCGTTTGATTGGCAGCAGTCCCTGGTCGAGACGCTGTCGCGGTCGGCGGAACTCCGCCGCCAGAAGTGGGTGATCAAGCAGAAGGAATTGGAGCTGACTGCGGCCAAGAACATGATTCTGCCCCGGCTCGACCTCGTGGGCCGCTGGCGGTTCCTCGGCATGGGCCAAGAGCTCATCAACCAGAACTACGCGGCGTACAACGCCAACGGTAGGGATCCTCTCAACGGCACCGACGCTTACTCGACCCTCCTGAGCGGCCAGTTCCAGGAATGGCAGGCGGGTGCCCAGTTCCTGATGCCGCTCGGCTTCCGCCGTGAACTGGCCACCGTCAGGAACTACCAGTTGCAGCTGACCCGTGAGCGGGCTCGCCTGCAGGACGAGGAGCTGGAGGCATCGCACGCGCTGGTCGAGGCGGTTCGGAACGTCGACACGAATTTTGCACTGGCCCAGACCAACTTCAACCGCCGCGTCGCTGCGGAGCGGCAGGTGGAGGCGGTGCAGGCCGCCTACGATGCCGGCACGGTGACGCTCGACCAACTGCTCGACGCCCAGCGGCGGCGGGCCGAGGCGGAGAGCTCCTATGCCCGGACGATCGTCGACTACACCCGCTCGATTTCCCAGCTCCATTTTCGTAAGGGGTCGTTGCTCGAATACAACGGCGTCTTTCTGGCTGAGGGCCCGTGGCCCGGCAAGGCCTACTTCGACGCCCACCGCCGGGCGCGGCAGCGGGACGCCAGCCTCTATCTCAACTACGGCCACTCGCGTCCGGGAGTCTTTAGCCGCGGGGCGATTACGCAGAATTTCGAGTCGATCGGGGCGGATGCCCGGGCAACGCAGCTGCCGCCGCGGGATCCCGCCACGAAGGAAGACGACGATACGAAGTTGGCCCCGCCCGCCCCGGGCACGACGCCCCGGTTGAATGATCGTCCGGGAGCTCCCGAGCTGTTGCCGACGCCGCAGGGATAAGAAACGTGGCCGCAAGTTTTTAACTTGCGGAATCCGCGCCGAGCCACCCGGGCAAGTTCAAAACGTGTCCCCGCGGTTATCAACGGGCCGCTGGCAGGGCTGCCGCATCGAGAGCCCGCTTGAGCAGTTCCGGGCTTTGCGCCCGAATCCGATCGAGTTCCTGTTTCGCTGCGGGCTGCGGGCTGGCACTGAGGTACCCGGCCACCGCCCGCCGGACGAGAGCGTCGTCCACGCCGAGTGCGTCCCACGCCAGAGCCACCGCCGCCACCTCGTCCCAGGCCTGATACCGGGCGAGATCGATGATGGCATCGGCCGCCACGGCCGGGCTGGAGAGAAGTGCCGCCGTGGCGGCAACGATTCGCTCACGCGGGATCGTCGCCCCCAGGCTTTCCCCGGCGAACCGCAGCGCAGCGAGCAGATGCCGCTGATCGAGCGGCCTGGCGCTGCGGTCGTAGAGGCCCCTCTCCTTCAGGTAGTCGAGCCCTTGCGCTCCCTCCGCGACGAGCACTCCGGCCAGCATGCCATCGAACCCGGCGCGAAAATCGTCGGCCGGAGACTCGATGCACCGATGCAGGGCGTCGAGACAGTCGCGTGACACCGCTGGATCGTGCGTGGTGTTTGCGGCAACGCCCAGTAAGAGTCCGTAGAGGCCGCGGCGACGGGCGTCGATACCCGGTTCATTCACCCAGGCAGAGAGCCGGACAGGGTCGAGCGCCGCGGCTGCCTGGCAGACATCGGGAAAGGCTGCGAGCCCAAATTCCGTGAATGCATCGACGGCAATGGCCGGATCAGGGTGTTCCAGCCGGGAGGCAAACCACCGCAGCCGTTCGGCTGCCGGCTGGCTGGTGTCGGGCACGGCGACGACGTATCCCAGCAGCGTCTCATCAGCGGCGACTGCCGACCACCAGAGGTCGGGGGCCGCGTCCACCGTGGTCGAAGCCGTCGCGGTGGCAAACAATACCGCCGTGCCCGCCACCGGCCCGGCCACGCGTGCCGGAATGGCGTCTCCGACTGCCGGCGGAGCGGACTTGTGGCGGATCAGTTGATCGATTCGAAACCGCTGCGAAAGGAAACCGGTGGCATCGGCGGCCGCCGTGCCCCAAGCCTCGCCGACGGCCACGATGGACGCTGCATCGCGACGCTGCGCGAGCGATTGGCCGACCGTTCCGCAGAACGGGCATGCCGATGCTGGGGCCGCAACGCATGCCGCCATCGCCAGCAGGAACATCCAGAACGCCGTTCTGGATGGAACACCCCCTGCCGGCCTCATTCGGAATCCCAGCCCGCACGTTCCTTCTGCATCCGTGCCCGCCAGTAGGGGACCGTGCACAAGATCAGTTTGCCCGTGCCCTTGTAGACGTAGGCCCGCTTCTGGCCCGACAGCCAGTAGCTGATGAGGTTCTTCGCGGGTCGTTTGAGTTGCATGGAAATCCCCTGTGTCCGCGCGATCACGAAGGGGCCGTCGGTGACGAGCGTCTCGTCGTTGAGTTCGACCTCGTGCACCGGGCCATCGACCGAGAGCACGACCTGACCTTCTCCCTTGAGGGCCGTCTTGTACCAGAGCAGTCCCTCGCCGGCCCAGAAGGACGTAAGCATCGGTTCGCGGTGAATCGAGAGTTTCACCTGGCCATCACTCGCCCAGAAGCACCGCGTGTCGAGTACCCAGCGATCCCCAGCCGCCAGCTTCATGATGTGGTAGCCGCCGAGCGTCGAGTCGAGATAGACGGTGCCCGTGCCGCTGTAGCGGGGCCGCACCACCGACTCGTCGGAAAAGAGCGACACCCACCAGGCCTTGAGTGTGGGGAGGGGCACATCCATCGTCAGCGCGCCCACCATATGGTTGAGCGCTCCCCGCTCGGCCCGCATGTCATTGTCGTCGAGAGACACCCTCACCCACCGCATCCCCTCGGTATGTTCGACCTTAAATGTCGCCATCGATCGAGACCTCCGGGCCGCGTGTGATGCCCCCCTTTGTCCAGTCGCAGCTCCAGCCAGGGAAGGCGATCTGCGGGTAGGGATCGGGTGTGATGGGGGCGTCCGACTGGTGGACGATGTCGAACTGCCGGTCGGCGCGGATGCGTCCCACCCGGAAATATCGGGTGCAGTGCTGGGTCTTTGGGTCGAGTTGGACCAGGCCGCCGGGGCCCGCAAACGTGAGCCCCTCGCCCATGGCTCCCCGGATAGCCTCGGTGTCGAGCGAACCGGCCCGCTCAACGGCCTGCCGCCAGAGATGCACGAGTCCCCATTGGGGCTCCAGCGGATCGCCTGTCACACGGTCGTGGCCGAATTCATGGCGGAAATCGTCCACCCAGCGGCGGTTGGCCTCAGTCGGCAGGCTTTGGAAATAACAGGAGACCGAAAGGTGCCCGCACACCTGTTCGGGGAGCATGTTCCGCAGTTCGTCCTCGGCGATGCTCGTCGACATCACCGGCAGTTTCTCCGGATTGATTCTGGCTTCGGCCAGCGCATTGAACAGGCCGATGTTGCTGTCACCGTTGACGGTGCTGAGTACGCAGTCGGCCCCCGACGCCTGGATCAGGTTCACCACCGGGGCAAAATCCCGATGGCCGAGCGGCAGATACATCTCGCCGGCCGGCCGCATGCCTTTCGCTGCCATGTATTTCTTGGCCACGAAATTTGCCGTTCGTGGAAAGACGTAATCGGATCCCAGCAGAAAGATCTTTTTGAGGCCCCCGCCTGCGGGGCTCGAGAGCCAATCGATGACCGGTAGGATCTGCTGGTTGGGCACCAAGCCGCCATAGACGACATGGGCCGACGACTCGTTGCCCTCGTACTGCACCGGGTAGAAGAGCAGACGGTCATGCTCTTCGATGACCGGCAACACCGCCTTGCGGCTCGAACTCGTCCAACAGCCGAACAGGGCGGCGGCGCCCCAGTCGATCAGTTCGCGGGCCCGTTTCGGGTAGAGGTCTGTCCGAGATTTCGGGTCGGGGCCCCAGGCCTCGATCTGGCGGCCGAGCAGTCCACCCGACGCATTGATCTGTTCGAAGGCAAACAGTTCCACGTCGCGGAGCGACGTCTCGCTGATGGCCATCGTGCCGGTCTGCGAGTGGAGCAGACCGACCCGTATCGGCTGCCGGCCGGCCGGCATGCCCGTCGGCCGGCAGCCGACAAACAGGAAAGGGGCGAACGCCTGCGCGGCGGCCAATGTCGCCGCGGCACTGGCGTGCCTGCCGAAATCTCTTCGGGAAACGCGATGTGTGAGTCCCCTGCTCTGGTGCCGCTCCATCGCCTACTCCTCGACCATGTGCTTGTAGAGGGCCTCGAACGGCTCAGGCGTCACGGCCACCTCGCCCCGAAACGGATGGTCCATGGCGGCGATCAAAAAGATCATCGTGCCGAGATAGGCCGACAGGAGTCCACCCAGCAGCAGGTGCGTGATGAATTTCATGTCGAAGAGCCAGACCATGGCGATGTTGATCAGCGCTCCCAGAATGACGACATACCACATCACCGGTGGGATCGCCGTGTTGACGGAAAACAGCCGCATCCGCCGGTGCTCGAGGAAGGTGTTGAACTGCCGCAACGCCTCGGCGTGCAGAATTTCCTGTGCCGGTGTCGCCGGCTGGAAGTCGAGGAGTTTCTCCTGGAAGGCCTGCACGCGGATCGTGCCGTCCACGGGCACGATGCCCTGCCGCTGGAGCGGCCAGGCATACTTGATCGTATAGCGCGTGTAGTCGCGGAGGATCCAGCGGAGGTTTTGGCCGTAGGGCTCCGGGTAGCGGGAGACGTCTTCGTAGAGCGCCGACAGGGCCGCGGCTTCGTGGGTGACGTGCGCGCTCGTCTCGGATGCATTCTGGTAGGCGGTGACCGCAATCAGGCCCAGGAGCAGGCCGTAGAACACGCAGAAGCAGGAGAGCACGTAGCCGACGATGTCGTTGGCCCCGCGGGTGTTCTTGACGAACTGCCGCAGGATGGGCCGCAGAAAGATCAGCCCCGCCCAGTAAAAACCGACGAACACCGCGATCATCAGGATCGCGAAGGTTTCGGTCGGCAGATCGTAGACCCAGAAAAAGTTGTGCATGGTTCCGTGCCGGGGGCACCGCCGCGGCGGCCGCCACGGTCAGGAAAGCGATGCTACCAACGGACTTTTGCCGTTGCACGTTTCACTCCACGGCTTCCCCGTCCAGGGCATAGATTGCCAGGTGCCGGCCGTCAGGCCCCCGTAATTCCTGCACTCGGAACGTGCCGGTCACGGCCACTGGCCGGATCGAGAAATTCGCCGTGGTGCCGGGTACCATCCGGACGACCACGCAGTCGTGGAGCAGTGCGCCGGGGCCGAAACAGCACTCCATATTGTCCCGCACGAGCACGAACTGGGTCAGGCCGGTCTGCTGGAAACTCGGCAGGATGTAGCCACGGATACGGACACGGCTCTGTTCCAGGCCGGTCACCCGTGAGGGAAGCAGGTCGCGGGTGAACGGGTCGCCCTTCTGCATGTCGAGTTTGATGTCATCGAACGAGATATCCCGCCGAGCCGTCGAAGGGGGCCGCGTGGTCGGCACGGGTGGGGCTTGAGAAAGCTCGGCCGGCGGTGCTGCTGCGGAAACAGTGGGCACCGTCCGCGGAGGTGCTGCTGGCTGACCGCAGCCGATGAGACAGACGGCCGCGATCAGCATGGTCCATGGGCGGTTAGCGTACAAAGGCGTCCTCAAGGTGGTAGACCACGCCGCCATCCAGACCCGGAGCGCCCATGGGGCGGATGACAAACCGGCCGGCGATCTTGGTGAGACGGGGCGTGAAATCGATGCCCTTGGGATGGTCGGGATCCTTCAGTTGCACGAGGACCCGATCCGTGATCTTCGGATTGCCGCCGAAGCAGCAGTCGCCCTGATCGCGGACCAACAGGAACTGCGCGATGCCGCTCTGCTGCTTGCCCGGATAGATGTATCCCTTCAGCAGCACGTTGTGTCCGTTCACACCTCGTGCGGTGTCGGGCACCGTGCCAGGTGGATCGCCGGCCAGAGGCTGGAGCATGCCATAATCGATTCGCTCGTACCCTGTCGGTAGCTCGGCGATGTAGGTCCGAGACAGGCTGACGAGCCCGCCGATGAGGGATACCGCCGACACGATGACCGCCCCGAAGGCCAGCGCCCTTCCGGTGAAAGCTTCGGGCCGCTGGGCAATCATGCGGGAGGCCAGCACGCCGAGGATGATGCCCAGAATCGGGACCACGGCCAGCGGCCAGTCGATAAACGCCAGAGGTGAGAGGGCTGCCAAGACTGCTGCGGCGATCGCGGTCGGGGGGATCGCACGATAGTGGCCTTCCCCACCTGGGGCGTTCGCGCCGTCTGGCGATTCCTGCCGGGGGGTATCGAAGAGACCTGCTGGCATGCGGGTGTGCCTCTCTATGCTTTTGGCTCTAGCGGACAGACGGACCGGCGCCGTCCGTCCGCAGTCTGGCCCGTACGATGACCGCGACCAGAATCGCGATGATCCCCCAGAAGATCCACTGCCAGACCGATATCTGCCGAGGTGTCGCGGCATCAGCCAGCGGGGGCATGGGGGCGGTGGCAGGAACTGCGGGAGGAGAAGCCGAAAGTTTCGTGGGGTCGAT
>CANETO010000030.1 GCA_947440895.1 Planctomycetaceae bacterium
CCTCGCCATAGCCCAACTGCGGCGGCACATAGATCCGCCACTTCGCCCCCGTCTTCATCAGCGGCAGCGCCTCCTGCCAGCCGGGCACGACGCCGCGAAGTGGAAATGCAGCGGGTTCCCCTTTGGGATCGGTGGCGTCGAACTCCCTGCCGTCGAGATGCGTGCCCCTGTAATGCGCGGCGACAGTGTCGTCGAGCGTCGGGCTCCCGCCCGTGCCTGCCCGGAGCACCTCGTACTGCAGGCCGCTGGGCAGGGTCGTCACGCCCGGCTTCCGGCCATTGGTCGCGGCAAACTCAGCCGCCTTGGCGAGGTTGACCTTGGCGGCCTCGCGCATCCGCAGGCCGAATTCCCGTTCCCGCTCCTGCATGCGGGCGTCGAAGGCCTCGAGCGTCTGCCGAACCTGCTGTTCGCTCAGCCGGGGACGCGCCTCGAGCACGGCGTCCGCCAGACCACGGGCGAGCGCTGCGGTATCCACGGCGGGTTCCTGGGCCTTGAAGTCGGCGGCGATGCGGGAGCCGATCCGCAGGCCGAGCGCATAGCCGAGCGTCGCGGCGGGGGTGTCGAGGCCCTCCCCTGCCGGTGCTGTGGCAGTCGGGCCGGCCGCTGGGAGCTCACCCGGCAGCGGCTCCGCTGCGGCCACTCCGCCGACCGCCGAGAGTGCGGCACAGCCCATCCACAGCAGGCCGCAGAGCGGCACACTGCCGGTTCCAAAACGCATGTTCATGCAGCACTCCTTTGCGCTGACCGAAAAAACTTTTTCCAGAAGCCCCCGTCGCCTGAGAGCCCGTCACGATTCTACTGCCGGAGTCCGACCCGGACGACCAAGAGCGCCCTTCGTCAGTTCCAGGAACGCGGTCTCAAGATTAACTTCCTGCTCCCGCATCGAGACGAGCCGATGGCCGTCGGCGATGAGCTTCGCCGCCAGCGGTGAAGGATCCTCGACGCCATCGGCAAGGGTCACGAGAATCTCACCATCGCGAACGGCCACCTCCGCCGCCTCGGGCGACGTCTCCAGAAGCCGCGCTGCCTTCTCGGGCGGTCCGGCCAACTGAAAGCGGATCACTGGCCGGCCGCGGACCCGCGCGAGCAGGTCCTGCACATCACCACAGGCCAAGAGCCGGCCGTATTCGATGATGCCGACACGGTTGCAGATGTCTGCCAGTTCAGGAAGGATGTGGCTTGAGACCAGGATCGTCTTGCCGAGTCCCTGGAGCCGCTTGAGCAGCCCGCGCATTTCGATCCGGGCCCGGGGATCGAGTCCGCTGGCGGGCTCGTCGAGCAGGAGGACCTGCGGGTCATGCAGGAGCACGCGTGCCAGTCCGAGCCGCTGCGTCATGCCGCGGGAGAGACTGGTCACCAACTCGTCTCGTTTGAAGGCCAGATCAACCAACTCGAGCGACCGCTCCGCCACCCGCCGTCGCTCGGGCCCGTCGATCCGATACGCCGCCGCGAAGAATTCCAGATATTCGATCACCCGCATGTCGTCGTAGACGCCAAAGATGTCGGGCATATAGCCGATGGCCCGGCGAATCTCGCGGGGGTGGGTGTAGATCGAATAGCCACAGACATAGGCCTCGCCCCAGGTGGGAGCGAGGAGCGTGGAGAGAATGCGGATGGTGGTCGTCTTGCCGGCGCCGTTGGGCCCGATGAAGCCGAAAAGGTCCCCCTTTTCAAGCTTCAAGTCGAGCGATTCGAGCGCGTAGAAGTCGCCATATTTCTTGGTCAGGTCGATCGTCTCGATCATGCGACGTTTCAGTTCGTGGAGGTGGATGTGGGGGGGAGAGACGGCGTGGACGTTGGAGCGACAGCGGCAGGCTGAACGAGCGGGATCACGATCCGCCACAGGGATGCCTGTCCATTCAGGGGAGGGACAGACGTCGACTGATCCGCGGCGGTGGTCGACTGGGGCAGGCACTCCCAGTCGACCAGGGATGGCCCACGGCCCATCAGCACGGCACGATCGAGCGGCAACAGCGGCGAGAGATCGAACCGGGCCAGTCGCCCCGATTCGAGGGACGTATACCCGCTTCCTCCGGCAGCTGCATGGAATCCGGCGAGTTCCAGAATCCTGAGCGGATCCCGCTCGGCGAGATCCCAACGCACGACGATATCGCGTTCCTTATTGAGCGTGCGACGAGTGACCGCACCCGCCAGTGACCGGGGGCCGCGGTCAACCCCGGGCTCGAATGTCTGTCCGGGGGCGAGCGTGCCTACTTCATAGAGCCAGCCGGCGTGGGCGAGCACGCAGCCTTCCAGCGGAAACGACAGCCGGTTGGTCACGCTGCCGAGCAAGGTCCCCTGCCCTTCCTTCGTGAGCGTCGAATCGACTGGCGGACGCGCCGAGGAGCCGATGATCTCCGCCTCGAATAGCCGGCTCGAGGAGGCGGCGATGGGAACGTCGTTCAATCGCTCGGCCGATCCACCGTAGCCGTAGTCGTCGGCCGCCAGCGACGGATGGGCCGCGGAGGCGTCGGTGCCCCCGATGCCGCGTCCGCAGGCCGCGAACCACGTCACGTCGCACCTCGGTGATGGGGCGGCGTCGGTCGGGGCGTCGGTCGGGGCGTCGGTCGGGCCGTCGCCCAGCAGGCCCGAGCCGGGCCTGACCATCAGATCCAGACGGGCATTCACAGGCGACCAGATCCCCGCAAAGGAAGCGACCCGCACCAGCCCGCTGTCGACATCAAGATCGACCAAGGATGCCGCGGATGTCTGCCACTGCGTGCCCTTGTACCGCTGTCCGGTGAACCACGTCAGTCCGCTCACCGCGGCCACCAGCAGCGGCAGTGACAGCCACGCCAGCCAGGATGACTGCAGGCCACGGGCCGGATCGCCGCGACGACGGCCGGAAACGAGCCACCAATCGAGCGGATACAGACAGGCAACATAGAGAACGCCCAGTCCGGCAATCACTTCAAAGGGAATCGGAAAGACCCCCGGAAAGTGGTCGATCGCCTGTCTGAGTTGCCCGGCCAGATCGAGAGTGCCACGGGCGGTCTCGCCGGCTCGCCCCGCATCCCGCGGCCCCCGGCGTCCCCGAAGGGTTTCGACGAGCAGGGAATCGCTCCCCGGCCAGTCACGTAAGGGAGCCCGATCGAGGTCGAGGCCGACCCACACGATCATGCCGAGACCATGAGCCCTGCGGACGACCAGTGGAAGATCTGCCGGCCCCCGCCCGTCAAACGCCTCGACGATCCCCTCGATGGTCTGCGGATTCGTGAACAGCGGCATCTCGAGCCCGTTCACGGCAGCCTTCTCGAGAGGACGATTGGCTCGCGAAAACGTCTCAATGGCATTCCCGCGACGCAGGGGGACCAGCTTGGAGACTGGCCCCGGCAGCCACGCGGCCGCCGGAGAGTCGCCGCGGCTGAGTTCCATCGCGCTGACGCCCGCCGCAAAGATCAGCTGTCCACCCTGCCGCACCCAGGCGTCGATGCCACGGAGAGTGGCGGGGTCGAAAGCCATGATCGCGCGACCGCAGACGATGATCGAATCGGCGCCATCGAAGTCGTGAGCGGTTCGCCCCAGAGTGGACGCCCCTCCGGCCTCCGTGGTGCTCAGCGGCGCGTTGATCGCCACGACCCGCGGTCGCGTACCATCGTCGCGGGCCAGCAACCGTGAGGCCCGCTCGGCTGCAGGCAGATCGCCCAACACCAGCATCACGGTGTCGGTTGCCGGAATCGGGGGCGACAGAACCTGCGTCTCCAGAGCCGTCGGCTGGAAGTCCTGTCGACCTGGGGCCGCCTGGGACGCTGACGTTCCGGTACCGCTGCCGGCCGCGGGAATGTGCTCAATGCGGACGCGGCCGGTGGGCCGGCCAAACCGGACGGTCAACCGCGCCACCCCCCTGCCATCGGCACCGCGTTCGACAGCCGCCACGGGGGAGCGGACATACTGTCCATCGGGATCCTCCACCCATGCAGCCACCGCCTGCGGCACGGCCTCCGGCAGCGTGGCTCCCACAGCGTCAGCAGGCGCCGGAAACGTGAGCGTCAGCGGCGTCCACGAGCCGGTGCGGTAGACGCCATCGAACCCCACCCGCAGGTCATGGGGGTCTGCAGCGGCAGCGTTTGCCGTGAGCATGCAAAGGAGCGCCGCCAGCACGAGTGCCATCACGGCTTCTCCGCATCGGGGCAGATGCACGCCAACTGGCCGCAGCCGGGGCAGCCCGCACCATATTTCCTGGCCACAGCTGCCTCGAGATCGACATCGACGACGTTGGCGATCGTGGCCAGCCAGGCCAGCACGTCGGCAAATTCAAGCGACTGTTCCTCATGGGTGCCGCTGCGGAGGGCCGTGGCGAGCTCGCCGATCTCTTCCGTCAGCCACATGAAGGTCCCCTCGACGCCCCGCGAGGCGTCCTTTTCGTGATACATACCGCGGATCAAGTGTTGGAATTCGCGAAGCGTCATCGGGAGCTCTTCCGGGGAGAAGGAACGGTTACGCTGCTGGAGTCTGCCAAAGCCGTGCCCGGGGGACAAACCAGGGGTAGATCGCCGGCACCACAAAGGCCGTCAGCAGCGTCGACGTGACGATACCGCCGATCACCACCGTTGCCAGTGGCCGCTGGATTTCCGCACCGGCGCTCGTGGCCATGGCCATGGGAAGGAAACCGAGGCTCGCCACCATGGCCGTCATCAGTACGGGCCGGATGCGAACCTCTGCGGTGGTAATCGCCGCCTCCCGCGGCGCGAGCCCGCCCTGCCGTGCATGCTCCGCCCCAGCGACCCATACTAGCCCATTGAGCACCGCCACACCAAAAAGAGCGACGAAGCCGACGCCGGCCGCAATCGAGAACGGCATGCCGCGCAACGCGAGCGCCACGATGCCGCCCGACGCCGCCACCGGCACGGCGAAGAAAATCAGTGACGCCAGTCGGAGCGACTTGAAGCTGGTGTAGAGCAGCAGGGCGATCAGCCCCAGGACGACCGGCGTGATCAGCATCAGCCTTCGGCTGGCGGAAACGAGGTTTTCGAAGTCACCACCCCACCGCAGCGTGTAGCCTGAGGGTAGCCGCACCTGCTTCGCGATGTCCTGCTGGGCCTCCTGCACGAAGCTGGCCACATCGCGACCGCGGACATTCGCCGACACAAACGTGCGACGCCGCGAGTTTTCGTGCTCGACCGATGGCGGGCTCTCGGCTCGGGTGATGTCGGCCAATTCCCCCAGCGGCACGGGCCGTCCGCCGGTCGCCCCCACCGGGATCTGCGTCAGGCGTTCGGCGTTCTCACGCCACTCAGGCGGAAACTTCACCACCAGCGGATAGCGGGGCCGTCCTTCGAAGATGACGCCGGTCTGGATGCCCCCCATGGCCGACACGGTCCGCATCACTTCGATGCCGTCGATGGCATGCCGGGCCAACTGATCGGGCCGGGCATCGATCTGCATGGTGGGCACGTTGGCCTGCCAGTCGGCCCGCACGTCGGCCGATCCGCGGATTCCCTGGAGCACGTTCTCGATCTGTTTGCCGATGGTTCCCAGGGTGTCGAGGTCGTCGCCATAAATCAGCACCGCGACGTCGGCCTTCACGCCCGCCACGAGTTCGTCGACCCGCATCTCGATCGGCTGGCTGAAGCCGAAATTGGCTCCCGGCACCGCGGCGGTCAGCGACGCAGACATTCGCTCCACGAGTTGGTCCCGCGTCACGCCGGCCGGCCACTCCGCATGGGGCTTGAGCATGACCCAGACGTCGGTCTGCGCCACCCCCATGATGTCGTTGGCGATCTCCGGCCGGCCGGTCTTGCAGAAGACAGTCTTGACTTCGGGATACGCGCCGAGAGTCTTTTCGATCCGGGTCGTGATCGGCACCGAATCCTCCAGCGTGGCGCTGGGCAGGCGGACGACCTCGATGAGCAGGTCCCCCTCGTCGAGCCGCGGCATGAACTCGGCCCCGAGGTTCAACGCCACTGGGATGCTCGCGGCCACGAGTCCGGCAGCACACAACGACACCAGCACCGGATGGTAGACGGCCAGTTTCGCCAGCGGATGATAGGCCCGGTGGAACAGCCGCATCAGCAACGGCTCGTGCTCCTCTTCGCGCGAGAGCACTGTGGCCGCCAGTACCGGCATGAGCGTGAGCGAGATGATCAGCGAGCCGGCCAAGGCAAAGAGCACCGTGAGGGCCATCGGCCGGAACAGTTTTCCTTCGGTGCCCTCGAGGAAGAGGATCGGCAGGTAGACGATGGCGATGATCAGTTCGCCGAACATCGTCGGCCCGCGGACCTCGATCGCCGCGTCGCGGACGATGGCGAGCTTCGATTCCGTCGGGGCCGCCATTCCCAGCCGCCGCACGCAGTTTTCGACCATGATCACGGAACTATCGACGACGAGACCGAAGTCAATCGCGCCCAGGCTCATGAGGCTCGCCGAGATGCCGGTGGCCCACATCAGATTGGCCGCAAACAGCATCGACAACGGAATTGCCAGCGATACGATCAGCCCGGCGCGGACATTCCCCAGCAGCAGGAGCAGCACCCCGATCACGAGCAGTCCGCCTTCTGCCAGGTTGTGGAGCACGGTGTCGAGCGTCCGCGCGATCAGGTCGGAGCGATCGTAGAGAATGTCGATCTCCACGCCGGGCGGCAGGGCCGCGCGAAGCGTGTTCAGCCGCTCCTTGGCCGCCGTCACCACCCGCCGGCTGTTTTCGCCGCGAACCATCATCACCATGCCGGTGACCACCTCGCCGCGTCCGTCCCGCGTGGCGGCGCCCTGCCGTACCAACGGGGCGATCGTGACGTCGCCGATGTTGCGGATGAGCACCGGCACTCCCCCGGGCGGACTCCGCACGACCACCTGCTCGATGGCGTTGGTGTTCGCCAGCAGCGCTTGCCCGCGGATGAACCGCTGTTCGCCGTTCTTGACGATGTAGCCGCCGCCCGTGCTGACGTTGTTGCGCTCGAGCGCCGCCAGCACCTCGCCCAGCGTGATTCCCTGTGCTGACATCCGGTCGGGATCAACGCGGACTTCGTAACTTTTGGCATAGCCGCCATGGCTGTTGATGTCGGTCACGCCCGACACCTCCCGCATCGCCGGTGCGATCTCCCATTCCAGCAGGCTGCGGAGGTCCATGAGGTTGTGCCCGGATCCCTTCACCTCGAACTGGAGAATCTCGCCGAGAGCCGTGCTCAGCGTGCCGAGTTTCGGGTCGGCATTGGCCAACGTGATCCTGCTCTGAGCCTCCGGCAGTCGTTCTGCCACGAGTTGCCGGGCCAGAAAGATGTCGGTGCCTTCCCGGAAGACAATTGTCACCAGCGAGATGCCGAGCCGGGAGATGCTGCGGATCTCCTCGACGTTCGGCAGGCCGCTCACGGCCAATTCAACGGGATAGGTGACCGACCGCTCCACCTCCAGCGGCGGAAGCGTGCCCGCCTCCGTCACGACCTGCACCTGGATGTTGACGAGATCGGGAACCGCATCCACGGGCACGTGCGTGGCGGCGTAGAGGCCACCCAGCGACATCAGCACAAACATCGCGATCACCAGCGCCCGGTTGGCCAGCGACCACTCGATAAGACCTGACAGCATCAGCCAACTCCCCGGACGAACATGGCCGTCAGGCCTGTCACTCCGCGTCCTTTTCGAGCAGCAGTTCGCTCTTGAGCACGAACGCCCCGCGTGACACCACCTGCTGACCGACCGCCAGGCCACTGGTCACCTCGAGCACATCGCCGCTTTCAACCCCGGTGATCACATCCACGCGACGGAACCGGTCCGGGCCATCGGGCACAAACACGAAGGACTTCCCCTCGTGCCGCAGCACGGCCGACACAGGCACCGCTAAGGCCTCCCGTAACTCGCCCTGGGGCAGGTCAACCCAGACGAACATGCCGGGTTTGAAGTGGGCGTCGGTGTTCTTGAGTTCCGCCACCAGCGGCACACTCCGCGATTCAGACTCGACGGTCGCGCCCACGTGGTTCACAACGGCGGTCGCTTCATGCACGTCGGCGCCCGGCACCACGACCCGCACCGGCTGACCCGCCGAAACCTCCACCGCAGTCCACTGACGCTCGTGGATCTGTGCCCTTACCCAGAGCGTGCTCGTGTCGGCCACGACGAACAGTTTGTCGCCGACACGAGCCCGCTCACCGCGGGCAATGAAGACATCTTCCACGATCCCGTCGAAGGGGCTTCGCAGCACGAGGGCACTCAGCGACCCCGATTCACCGGGGCTTTCGCCCGGCTCCACGTCTGTCGGATCGGCTTCCAGCCTGCTGCCGACGAGCGTCCGCAGGTTTTCCCGCGAAATCTGCACCAGTCGGTCGGCCTGCGCGAGCGAAGCCCGGGCTCGATCGCGATCCTGAAGGGTGAGGAACCGCGCCTCCTCACAGGCTGCCCTGAAGTTGGCCGCAGCCACTTCCAGGTTGCTGGCCCGCTCCTCGACGATCCTTCCCGAGAGCACGCCCCCTTCGCCAAGCGACTTCGTTCCGGCGCTGACTTTCTCCACGTAGATCAGTCGGGAATAGCTGCCGAGGATCTTCTCGCGATAGGAGCCCAGCAGGCGGTCCTGAAATTGCTTCTCGATATCGGCCAGTGGCGGATGGCTGGCAACAACATCGAGCAACGATTCGACGTTGTCGGCGATGGTGGTCGCCCACTCGGCTGCCTTCTTCTCGATCTGCCGGTCGTCCTCCCGGCGTCGGACGTCGTCGCGGGCCGTGCCGACGTCCGGGCTGGAGAGTTCCGCCAACGCATCCCCTTTCGCCACCTTCTGCCGCACGTTGACGAGCACCTTTGACACGATTCCGTCGACGGGCGAGGCATAATCGAGACGGCGGCGGGCGTCGTAGTCGATGCGGCCGGGGACCGTGAGGTGCTTTCGGAGCGGTTGGACCATTGCCTCCGTCAGTCCGATCTCAGCCGCCGACTGGGCCGATGCCGGCAGCGTGACGACGGCGGGAATCGCGATCCCCCCCGACGGTTTTTCTGCCCCGGTCCCTTGGCCAACGGTCGAAGCGTCATTCGGACCATGGGAAGGGTCCTGGACGCCGCCAAAATGGTGCGTTGACAGCCACCACCACGCCGCGACCATGGCAGCCAAAAATCCCAGACCTGAGAACCGCCGGAGGATGCTCCCCTTCAGCGGCTTCCCCGCCGCCGTTCCCGGCGACGGGCTTGGCGTGCCTGAAGAATGGGGCTGCTGGGAAACGATCGACGACATAAAGGTCACCGGTGGCCACGGCTGTCGGGCGGCAAGGCAGACGCCCAAGTCGATTCTACACAATGCCGGCGGCATCTGCCGAGCGCGTTGTGCCGCAAGGAGATAAGATGGTGACTCGTCGCCCGCATGGGCCGGGAAGGTCCGGCCTCTGGTGGCCAGTTTTCCCCCTCTCCACGATCACCCCTCATGACTGCAGCACGCACGATCCGCATCTTCGACACGACGCTCCGGGACGGCGAGCAATCGCCCGGGGCGAGCATGAACCTCACCGAAAAGCTGGAGATCGCCCAGGCGCTCGTGCAGCTTGGCGTCGACGTCATCGAGGCCGGCTTCCCGATCGCGTCGCCGGGCGACTTTGCCAGCGTCAGCGACATTGCCAGAGCGGTCTCCGAGGCCACGGTCTGCGGACTGGCGCGGTGCAACGACGCCGACATCGACCGAGCCTGGGAAGCGCTCAAGCAAGCAGCCCAACCACGGATCCACGTCTTCCTGGCGACGAGTTCGATCCATCGTGAATTCAAGCTGCGGATGAACGAGGACGAAGTGCTGGCGCGGGCCGTGGCCGGCGTGCGGCGGGCCCGTAGCTATTGCGGCGACGTCGAGTTTTCTCCGGAGGACGCCGCGCGAACGGAGATCGACTTCCTCTGCCGGGTTGTGGAGGCCGTCATCGACGCCGGTGCCACCACGGTGAACATTCCCGACACGGTTGGCTACGCGACTCCCTCGCAGATGCATCACGTGATCAAGAGCCTGCGGGAACGCGTGCCCAACATCGATCGCGCCGTGATCAGCGTGCACTGTCACGACGACCTCGGCCTGGCCGTTGCCAACAGTCTGGCGGCGGTGGAGGCGGGCGCCGGCCAGGTGGAATGTACGATCAACGGCATCGGGGAACGGGCCGGCAACTGCTCCTTGGAAGAAGTCGTGATGGCGCTCAAAACACGCCGCGACCACTACGCCATCGACACTCGCATCGTGACGCAGCGGCTGGTACCGACCAGTCGGCTGGTGGCAAACATCACCGGCATCCAAGTGCCGCGAAACAAGGCCATCGTGGGCCGCAACGCCTTTGCCCATGAGGCGGGCATCCACCAGGACGGCATGCTCAAAGAGCGGCGGACCTACGAGATCATGCGGCCCGAGGATGTGGGGCTGGAACGGACCGACCTCGTGCTCGGCAAGCACAGCGGCCGGGCGGCCCTGGCCGACCGTGCCTTGGCGCTCGGCTACCAGATCACGCCCGAGCAGCTGCAGACGGTGTTCGAGCGGTTCAAGGTGCTTGCTGACCGTAAGAAGGAGATCTACGACGGCGACATCGCGGCCCTCTGTGAGCAGCAGTTTTCGGCGCTGCCCGAGCAGTTCACTTTCGAAGGCTACTCGCTCACCTCCGCGAGCGGTTCACCGCCCACGGTGGAACTGCGGGTGTTGCAAAATGGCGAGCCGCGGAGCGTGTCGGTGACGGCTGGTGATGGCCCGATTGACGGGATTTTTCTGGCGATCGAAAAGCTCACCGGCATCCAGACGGCCTGTCGCGACTTCCGCGTTCAGGCGGTGACCGTGGGGAAGGACGCCCAGGCCGAGGTCACGGTGGAACTGGTCGAGACCTCGGGCCAGGCCGGAAGCGGTCCCGCCACGCCCATCCAGATTCACCGGGGTCGCGGTGTGTCGACCGACTCGCTGGAAGCCTCCGCAAAGGCCTTCCTCGCAGCGATCAACCGCGTGGCACTGGGCTCACAGCCCCGCATCCATCCGCAACGGGCCTGACGCCGCGCACGCAGGGCTAGGCCCGGAGGGCTGTGTAAGCACCAGCCGACGGATGTCGGCCAAGCGAAAACGACACGATGTCGTGTTTCGCGAAAAAGTTGCCGCTGAGGAGCCGGTCGGAGGCACGCGCAGGAGCTGGTGAATTCTGCGACTCACGAGCGATTCACCATCGTCCAGGAGCCTCCTGTAGCAGAATCCGCCAGCGACGAGCATGCCGCAGCCGGCGAACCAATGCGGCCTGCCGTCCCGGCGGCGCGTTCCAAAAGATGTCGGCCCCAGCTAGATCGCCTCGCCGCCCCGCTCGCCCGTGCGAATCCGGACGCACTCATCCATCGGCAGAACGAAAATCTTTCCGTCGCCGATCTCGCCGCGTTCGCCGGAGCGGCCACCCTTCACGATCGCCGCGATCGTCGGCTCGACGAATGTGTCGTTGACAGCGATCTGCAACTGCACCTTCCGGAGCAGGTTGACTGCGATTTCATGGCCACGATAGGTCTCGGAATGGCCACGCTGCCTGCCGAATCCCTGCACATCGAGGACCGTGAGTCGGAATACTTCAACCTCGGAGAGCGCCTGCTTCACGCTCTCCAGTTTGTTCGGCTGAATGATCGCGATGATAAGTTTCATGGAAGCAACTCCGCCTGATGGATCCAATAGTATCGAA
>CANETO010000031.1 GCA_947440895.1 Planctomycetaceae bacterium
CTGGCAACGACGAAAAACGAGGAACTCGTCGACCGCGCCAACCGCTACAAGCAGGGCCAAACCTGGGAGCGGAAGAAGCCGGCCGGAAGCTGAATGCACGCGAATCCTGGCCATCCAGGCCAGATTCGCTTGGCCGGCCGCCGCCGGCTGGTGCTGCGCATGACGTCGTGTCATGCAGAGTCTCTTGAATCCGGGAGACGCGGCTTCCCCAGATGCTGAGGAGCCGGTCGGAGGCACGCGCAGGAGTTGGTGAACTTTGCGACTCACGAGCGATTCAACTTTGTCCAAGAGCCTCCTGTAGCAAAGTCCGCCAACGACGAGCATGCCGCAGCCGGCGAACCAATACGGCATGGCCGCACCCGCCCGCACCCCAGATACCGAGGAACTCGTGGGTGTCAGAACTCTCACGAGCGCCGTGGCTTCAGCCAGAGCAGGTAATACGCGGTGATCAGCCACTGGAACAGCTGCACGTTCATCACCCAGTCCAGCCCCGCGTGAAACGCGAGGCCTGCCACCAGCACCGGCAGCCTCAGCCGCGGGAACCAGATCAGCACCGGGAACCCCAGCTCAAACGCCAGCGTGCCGTAGGTGAATACCTGCGACATGATGGGAGTCAGAAAGAACTCCGGGATCGGAAACCGCTGAAACTCTCCGAGCTGTAATACCATGCCGACGGCGGTGCCATTCCGCCAGGTAGGTCCCATCAGTTTCCAGACGCCGGCCGCCAGATACAGAATGCAGAGCTGCAACTGCAGGATCCGTTGCGGCCAAGCTGGCACAGGCTGATAGAGAGCAACCGGATCGACAGCGGCCTGAGGAAACAGCCGCCGTGACACTGCACGAGGCAGCGAGAGCGCTTCGCCTGAGCGGGCAAAGATCAGAAAGAACGCGCCGATCCGAATCAGGTTGTCACCAGAGTGCAGGATGTCCATGTTCCGCCAGGAGTAGCTAACGGCGGCCAGCCAGACGCAGGCGGCGGCGCACCGCGGAAACACCCCCAGGACCAGCCCAAGGCCGCCCGCCAGGCCAAGACAGCGGATCAGTCCGATTGCGAGATCACTGTATCCGGTGAGCATGAAAACGCTGATACGGGTGCCCCCGACCGTTTCGCGGTGTACTTCCGGCGGAAGCACCCCTTCGTTTCCCAGCCACATCACCATGTCGGGCCAGAGCAGCCAGAGGTTCACCAGGCTGAGCAGCCCAAGCCAGCAGCGAAACCAGGCCAGCGGCCGGGGGTCGACCGGGTCACGCACCCAACGATCGAAGGCAACAGACGCCCGCACGATCATGGCCCACGGCGACTTCATTGGTCCCACTCCCGTGGCACCGCCCACCGATGGAACATGTAACTGCTCCATGGTGTTTGCCGCAGATCGGCACGGAGGTCCGGCCGCACCGCCGGTTCGCAGGGACGCCACCAGCGCACCAGTTCCACCCTGACCGGATCGTGCCCCTCCTCCCGCAAGCGACGCACCGCATATTCAGCGAACGGCTGCCAGAGTCGATGTTCGTCATCCAGCCTCAGATAGTCGTTGAAATACTTGCGCCAGCGGTCCTTCTGCCAGCGTTCGAAATAGCCCATCGCGACCATATCGGTGAGCATCCGGCGGTCGACGGTACCGTTGCGATCGGTGCACCGCATCTCCACGCAGATGTCCGTGGCACGTGGGTCGGGCGAAAACATATCCCACGCCTGCCACAGCCCCAGCAGCAGAAACGGGCCGGACACCATGCCATCGATCACCGTTTTCGGCGGAAACAGGCTGGCGGGTATCGTCCAACTGAAGGCCGCCACCGTGTAGCCAACGACCAGAAACGTCTGCCAGTGTCGGAGCGACCCACGGACAAGACTGAACGGGCCGTACGCCGGGGAGAGGGAGATGCGGGATATTCTCACGGACCACAGCTCACTTGCGGAAGGCGGCGCCGTCGAGACCATGCGTCTTCATCAACCGGTAGAGTGTCCCTCGCGGCAGCCGGGCGTCACGGGCGGCGGCCGAGATGTCGCCGGAATGCCTGGAGAGGAGGTCGTTGAGGTACTGCTTCTCGAACCTGGCCACATGGTCGGCACGCTGGGCAAAGTAGCCGACGGCGGTGTTTGTGCGGCCCGCGGCCGCCACCAGTTCGTCAGGGAGATCGTCCACGCCAGCCACCGTGGACTGCGTCATTGCGATGGCCCGCCGCACCACGTTCTGCAGTTCGCGGACGTTCCCCGGCCAATGGTAGCTCTTCAGCACCTGATAGACGTCGGTGGACAGTCCGTTCACCCTCCTCCCCATCTCCTGCGCGGCACGGTTGGCAAATGACTCCGCCAACAGGCCGATATCGTCGCCCCGGGCACGAAGCGGGGGCAGGTCGATCCGCACCACGTTGATGCGGTAGAGGAGATCACGGCGAAACTCGCTCCTTTCCACCATCTCATCGACGTCCCGCGACGTGGCCGCAACCACCCGCACGTCGACCGCATTCTCAAGTCTCGCCCCCACCCGGCGGACCCGCCGCTCCTGCAGAACCCGCAGCAGTTTTGCCTGCAATGGCAGGGGCAGTTCGCCAATCTCGTCGAGAAAGAGGGTGCCCCCGTCGGCAAATTCAACCAGGCCCATCCTTCTAGCATCGGCCCCGGTGAACGTGCCCCGCTCGTGGCCAAAGAGTTCGCTCTCCATCAGGGCATCGGGGATCGCGCCACAGTCCACGGGCACGAACGGACCGGCCTTGCGGCGGCTGCGGGCGTGGATCGCCCGGGCCACGAGTTCCTTGCCTGTTCCGGTCTCGCCCGTCACGAGCACGTCCACGGAGCTGGTCGCAATCCGGTCGATGATGGAGTAGATCTGCTGCATCGCCGGGCTCTCGCCCAGGAAATCATCGAACGAGTAGGGCCGTTCGACCGCGCGGCGGAGAACCTTCTCGGCCGCTTTTCGCCGTGATTCGGTGAGCAGCCGCACGAGGGCATTTTCGAGTTCGGCTTCGGCCTGGTCACTTCCGAGATACTCCCCCGCGCCTGCCTGGAGGCACGCCCGGGCCGTGGCGATGCTCGGCTGCGGATCGATCACCACAAGCGGCAGTTGGGGATCGGCCTTCTTGATCGCGGCATGCAGCACGTCGGCCGACAGCCCCGAACGGGCGGTGACAATCCCGAGATCCCACGGGTCGCGGGCGAGCCTGACGAGCGCGGACTCGAGCGACGTTTCCACCCGCACCTCGAACGGCTGCAGACGGGCCGTGAGCCTGGCGTAGGGCAGGCCGTTGCTCCCCTCGGAATCGACGATCAGGATGCGGGGTTGCTGCACGGGATGGCTCGGGCGGGCATGGCTGGCAACGAAAGACCGGTATCAGACCGTTTCACCCCGCCGTCGGCCGCCTGCCCGCGGCGGCACTGGCGCCGGCGAGAACCCGCAGAGTATGCAGGGTCGGTGGGCGGGCGGCAACTCGCCCGGCGGGGGTAGTGGTGGTACATTGCCGGCTCGCGTTGAAACGGCCGCTTCCCGGAGATCACCCCGACATGCCCCTGGACCCTTATTCGCCGTGCCCGGGTGGCACCGGCAAGAAGATCAAGTTCTGCTGCTCCGAACTCATGGGCGATCTGGAACAGATCGACCGACTCACCGACGGGCAGCAATACGCGGCAGCACTCGCGGAAGTGGAACGGCTGACAGAGCGGCATCCAGGACGGGCCTGCCTGATGGCGCACCGCACCCGGCTCCAACTGGCCACCAAGAAATTCGCCGAGGCCGCCGCGGGCAGCATGGCGTTCCTGGAAGCCTGCCCCGACAATCCGGTGGCGCTGGGCCAGGCCGCCGTGACCGAGGCGCTCGTGGGCCGGATGCAGGAGGCCATGTCGCTCTTCGACCAGGCCCGCGACAAGGCGCGAGAGATGGCGACTGAGACCCCGGCCACCGAGGCGCCCCGGGACCTGCTGCGGACGGCCCAGACCCTCGTGCAGGCTGCCGCCCAGACTGGCCATCCCGGCTGCGCCCAGGGCATCGTGGAATGGCTGATCGATAAATCGCTCGGCAGCGAGGAGGAGCGGCAGGCGTTGGCTGCAATCGTCGGCCAGACCGGCGTGCCCCCGGCGCTCCGCACCAAGATGTCGTTCGAGCCAGCCTCGGCCGACTCCCCCTACCGGTTCGAATTTGAATCGGCGATGAAGGCGGCCGCCGACTGGCGGCTTTCCAAGGCGTTGGCGACTTTTCGCAGCCTGAAGGCGGTCGCGGGAGAGAGCCCGGAACTGTTTACGAATACCGCGATCCTCTGCGAGATGCTGGCCCGTCCGTACGAGGCGTCAGAGGCCTGGCTGACGGTCGCCAAGCTCCGCGCGAACACGCCGGACGACGCCGTCGAGGCGACGGGCCGCGCCATCGCGATGGAGACCGAGGCCGATCCGGACCGCTCGCCGGTCGTGACCATCACGAGTATCATCGCCCCACTCCAGGCCACCGCTGGCGAAGCCGGCGGCGGCGGGATCGAACTTCTGGAAGACACGCTCCGCCACGACGGTCGCTTCGATGTCGCGACGTTCGATCGTTCGGCCTGGGTATCGCGTGGGGCGGCGCCGCCCCACTCAGTCTGGCGTGTCTATGCTCCGTCAGGCGTGGCCGAGCAGCCCGATCGACTGCTTGCCTCGCTGATGGTCTTCGGCCGGCAGACCGACCGTGATCCGGAAGCCGTGCTGCAGGGCTTCGAGCCGGATGTCGCCGAGGCGAAGCCGATTGTCGAACACCTGCTGGCGTGCACGTTTGCTTCGCCGGTCGACACGGGCCGCGGACGCCTGCCCACCACATCTCCCACCGCCTGGCTGCAGAACACCCAGTTCCGCGTCAAGCCGGGGGAGGTATCGAAGGAACCGACGGCTGCCGATGGCCCTTCGGCGATCGACCGGCTGCTCGCCCGCCAACGGCAGGCGGTCTGGGATCGATTTCTGCAGGTCTGGCCCGACACGCCGCTGCCCGAACTGCTTGGCAAAACGCCACGACAAGCCGCTGCGGAGCCGGGGAAGGAACCGGCTCGACGGGTTGAGGCGATGATCAGCGAAGGCGAGGCGGCCTCCCGCCAGCCTGAGGCATCGGCCGCATGGACGACAGTCCGCGGGAAGATGGGGCTGCCGGCGCCAACGCCGATCCGCTCGGCACGGCCGCTCGAGGAGGTGCCGCCCCTGCGGTGGCACCGCGTCGTCCTCGACGGACTCGACCTCGATCAACTGCGGGTGCTCTTCCTCACGTCGCTCGATGCGGGCTTCGATCTGTCGGCCGCACGGGCTGCCGAGGCAATCGTATCGCGGCCCGACGCCGAGCCCGCCGACCGCTGGGAGGCCTATGGGCTACTCGAGGACCGGGCAGAAACGAGCCTGGAAAAGCTGGCTATCATCGGCAAGCTCCGGGAGCTCGCCAAGACGCTCGGCGCCAACGACGGCATGCTCGACGTTGCTGAACTGCGGGTGCGTTTTTCGCGGGCCGACGAGGCCGGCATCATGAAGTTGCTCAACCACCTGCAGCGTGAGCACGCCCGTGATCAGAAGGTGATCGCCGCACTCGCCGAAGTGCTCGGGGAAGCGGGGGTCGACCTCGCCGCCTTGGCGGCCCAGTCAGCTGCCTCTCAGATGCAGGGCGGCCCGGCAGGCCTGCCTATCGGCGGCGGTCAGCCATCGGCTGCCGACGCTGGACGCATCTGGACGCCCGGTGGAGAACAGGGCGGGGCCGCAGGCGAGAAGAAATCGCTCTGGACGCCTGGTTGAGGTCACACAGGCCATGCACCCGGTTCGTCCTCCTGACGCTGACGCATTCGACGAACACCTGATGCGGCGGGCCCTCGAACTGGCCCGCCGCGGCGAGGGACAGGTCGAGCCCAATCCGATGGTGGGAGCGGTGATCGCCGCACCAGCCGACACCGGCGGTGGCCGCATCATCGCCGAAGGTTGGCACGCCGTGTTTGGTGGTCCGCACGCTGAGGTGGCGGCACTCGCTGCCGCCGGCGCCGCGGCCCGCGGCGGCACGCTGGCCGTCACACTGGAACCCTGCTGCCATCACGGCAAGACGCCCCCCTGCACCGCCGCGATCGTGGCGGCGGGGATCGCCCGGGTAATCGTGGCCAGCCGCGATCCCTTTCCTGCCGTCAACGGTGGCGGCATCGACGAACTCCGGCGGGCCGGCATCGAGGTGCGGACGGGCGTCTGTGAACAGGAGGCACGGCGACTGATCGCCCCCTTCCGCATGCTCGTGGAGCAGCAGCGGCCCTGGATGATCGCGAAGTGGGCGATGAGCCTCGACGGCCGCGTGGCCACGGCGGCTGGTGAAAGTCGCTGGATTTCATCGGAACAGTCGCGTGCGATCGTCCACGAGCTCCGCGGACGGATGGACGGCATCCTCTGTGGTATCGGCACCGTGCTGGCCGATGATCCGCTCCTCACGGCGCGGCCGGCCGGGCCACGTCAGCCGCTGCGGATCGTCCTCGACACGTCGGCCCGCCTGCCGATCGAGAGCAGGCTCGTCCGCAGCGCCCGCGAGATACCGGTGCTCGTGGCCACGGGCCCAAAAGCGCCCGCGGACCGTCTCCGGGCACTGGCAGCCGCTGGCTGCGAAGTCTGGCAGGCCGCCGCCGCGGATCCGCGGGATCGGCTGCACGAACTGCTCGCGGAACTGGGATCGCGACGGCTCACGAACGTGCTTGTGGAAGGCGGTCCCACCGTGCTCGGCAGCCTGGCCGATGCCAGTCTCGTCGACGAGGTCTGGGCCTTCGTCGCGCCGACGATCATCGGCGGCGCGGCGTCTCCATCGCCGGTTGCCGGCACGGGAATCGCGACACTCGCGTCAGCCACTGCGATCGAGATAGAGCACACGGATCACCCTGGCGGCGATCTCTTCATCCGCGGCGTGGTACGCCGCGGGTAAGCAGCAGCCGGCGAAGTATGCGCATTTGCAGACTTGCCTCCACGATCCAGATGCTGAGGAGCCGGTCGGAGGCACGCGCAGGAGCCGGTGCACTTTGACTGCGCGAGTTCGCGCACCATGCCCGTGGAGCCCGCAACGTCAAAGTCCGCCGGCGACGAGCATGCCGCAGACCGGCGGGCTGGATTCAGCACGCAGCAGCAGCGTCGGCTCCCGGACACGTTGGAAACGTGCCGCCACATTGGAGCACTCACGGACACGTTGGAAACTTGCCGCCACGTAGGAGCGGTCTACTTCGCCGGCATGTCCCGGATGACGTTCTGCCAGTGGGTCACCATGGCATCCGACTGGAACGACGTCTCGGTGACCGCAGCTCGCAGGGACTTGATCGCCTCAAACACGACCTTCGCCTGGGAGAGCGCATCCTTCGCCTGCTCGTTCTCGTCGTCAGGGCCAAGTTCGGATTCCGGATCCACGGTGCCGTCACGCTGCTGGACACAGCCATAACGCGTGAGATAGACGACCCACGGCTGCACGGCGTCGACGAGACCAGCAAAGTCGAGCGCCGTGGCGCCGACCAGCGGTTCCTCGAACTTGGAAAGTTGCGAGCCGGTTTCCAGACGCGTTTCCAGCAGCAGCCGTCCAGCCTGCACCGGGATGAACGACAGCACTGCGGCATCGTCGCCGACGCCGATCGACGGCTGCACCTTGTCGTCGAGGCCGCTGTTGGCAAGCGGGAACGACCAGAGCGCTCCGCCCTCGACCTTGGTCTTCACCGGCTCAGGCACGCGGTATTCGGCGGGCACCGCGTCGGGATTGATCTCCCGGATCGCATCCACCAGTTCATCGGCGAGTTCAAAGAGATCGCTCATGCCTTCGCGAAAGAGCTTCGGGTCGTCGAGCCCCAGCACGATGGCGGGCTCCACCAATGGCAGGGGCTCGGCGGCGGACGGCAGTGACGCGTGCAGCCGTTTCGTGGTGCTCTTACCATCAATGACAAAGGCGACCTGTCCATCGGCCAGAGCCGGCAGAATCTTGGTCCGCACGATTCCGGCGAACTTTGCACCCAGTGGTGCGAGGTGCTCATCAACCTCCTCGATCTTCTCCCGATCGTCAGCATCGGCCTTGGGCAGCAGGTATTTCCGGAAGAACGACCAGCCCATATCCGCCCACGAGGCGAAGTCATCGAATTGCCCCGGGTCGTTCTTCACCCGGAAGGCAGCCGCCGCCAGCGGGGCGCCGCCGGTGTGTTCGAGTAGTTCCAGCCGCTTCGAGCCATCGAACGGCAGGTTTTTCGACCAGTCCCAGACATACCCCTCGTAGCCCTGCTCCGAGAGGTAGGAAAAGGCCATCCACGGCCCGGGCACGGGCAGCCGCCGTTTGTAGCCCTCGGCAACCTTGCCGAGGCTTTGGCGGGCCTCGTCGGCAGCCCCGTCAGGGAGATCGGCCAGATCGGCAATGGTGTCGCTCAGATCGGCGAGCTGTTCGATATCGGCAGCCGACGGTGCCAAGGCCTTCTGCATCGACTCGCTCAGATAGGAGATGCCGGTGATCGGCTTGGCCTGATGGACCAGCAGCGGCTCGAAGGGCTTGGTGGCGAGTAACGCCCGACGATTACTCCCGGCCACGACCAACTTCTCAAGGTGATCGATCGAATCACCAATCGAGAGAATCACCCGGTCACCGATCACGCCGAGTCCAATCACCACTTCCAGGTCTTCCACCTTGTCGAAGACCTTTTTCAACTCTTCCTCGGAATCCTCGAGGCCCGGGAACGCCTCGCGAATCAGGTTGGCGTCGGGCTTGAGCGTGAACGTGATCACCTCGCCCCCGGCCACTTTCTGCCGCTTGAGCGACTCGGCGAGTTCGGGATTGGCCTGCGTGACGAGCTTGGCGAGCACCTCGATCCGCTTGAGTTGCGACGTGGCGGCGTCGAGCTTGGTGGTCTTGAAACCCCAGACCACGTCGGGCACAACGATCTTGTCGACGTTCTCAGAGAGCGTTTTGACCACGAGCCGAGTCGCCAGTTCATCGGCGTTGATCTGCTCGGCAGCCTCGGCAGCCTGGAACCGCACCGGCATGACACGCGCTCCGCGTGCCCCATTCGTGGCTCCCTCTTCGTCGTCCTCGTCCTCATTCTCGTCGTCGTCGTCCATTTCCTCCCCATCGATGTCCTCGCCGAGACCGTCGATTTCGACGTCGATGGCGCGGAAGGAGACGTCTCCACTGGCCATTCGCAGCACCCCCGCTGCGTTCTGTGCCTGCTGGATCTTCTTGAGGAGTTCCACGAAGGTCACGCACGACGGATCGCCATAGACGAAGGTGTCGGTCGAGACCATGTCCTTGAGCAGTGCCAGAGCCTGTTCGTTCTCGGGAAGTTCCATGAACGTTTCAAGCATCGACAGCGGACTGCCGGGTTGCAGTTTCTGCTCGTCGATCGCCTCGATGCCGCGAACCACACCGGGCAGCTTTCGCAGCGCCGCCCAGACGTTGCTCTTCTCGAACCGGTCGTACTGCTCCCGGGCCCGCAGCGTTGCCGAGACAAACGCGGCATCCTCCGGGATCATGGCCACGCCAATGCCGGTGAGGGAATCTGCGGCCTCGACGCCGATTGCACACACGGCGAGGGTGGCGGCGAGGAGCGTGGGAACCATCAGTGGCACGAGCGTACGGATTGGGAAAAACATCGTCGGCATCCTTTGACTTGTAGGCGGCGAACACGCAGACGGCAGTGTGTACGTCAAGGATCGCGGCTGGCCATGGAGAGCCGCACACGACACTGGATAGGATATGCGAAACCCACCCGCGGGGAGAACACGGAATCTCTGCGGCCTCTGCCATAATCCCGTCCGATTTTCACGATTGCTTTCTCCGCCCACCGCAGGGACGCCGCCATGCTCATCGAATCGACGCAGATCGTGGACACGTTCGCCGAGGCCTTTCGGCTTCGGTATGCACGGCTGCTCGTCACCGCGGCCGACGCCCACTGGCTCGATGCCGCAATCCGCGCCGCCTGCGGCTACGGCACGAGCGTGATTGGCTGTGATGCCGAGATTGGCGTCGAACGCTGGCTTGAGCCAGCAAACACCCCCGACGGCCGTCCCGGTGCGGCGATTCTGGCCTGCGGTTTCTCCGCGGACGGCGTCGGGAAAGCGATCGCCAACCGCACCGCGCAGTGCCTGCTGACCTGCCCCACGGCCAGCGTCTTCGACGGTCTGCCGACTGCGGAGGAACGCCGGCCGCTGGGAGGACACGTGCGATTCTTCGGCGACGGCTTCGAAAAGACGAAGGTGGTGGATGGTCGGCGGTATTGGCGGGTGCCGGTGATGGATGGCGAGTTTCTCGTGGAAGAGTCGGTGGGCATCGAAAAGGGCGTGGGTGGCGGAAACTTCATCCTTCAGGGCCGTTCGCTCGACGCAACGCTCGTCGCCGCCAGGCGAGCGGTGGACGCCATCGCCACGACACCGGGCACGATCACGCCCTTTCCTGGGGGCGTCGTCCGGTCAGGCAGCAAAGTTGGCTCACGCTATGAAGCCCTCCGCGCCTCGACGAATGAAGCGTTCTGTCCGTCGCTCGTGGGCCGCGTCGAGACCAGCCTCGTGGACGGGGCGACCTGTTGCCTGGAAATTGTCATCGACGGCGTGGACGAGACCGCGGTGGCAGCAGCCATGGAGGCTGGCATCCGCGCGGCAGTGGGCCCGGAGATCGTGGCCGTCTCGGCCGGAAACTATGGCGGGAAGCTGGGCAAGTTCCATTTCCATCTTCGCCAGATCCTCTCGGCTTCCTGAACTGCGAGGCCACTGCGAATGGGCTTTCTCGCAGGTGGATCAGTGTGGTATTTCCCGGCGACACCTCCCCGGGGACCCTCCGATGCAAGAGCCCGCGACCGAAACCGTATCCGAGCCCACGACAGCGGCCACACCCACTTCCCGACAGGACCTCGTGGTCCCTCCCCGCCAGTCGAGCCTGCCTCTGCTGCTGGGGGCGGTTCTCTGCGCTGGCACTGGGTTTGGACTCGTCTGGGCGTTCGGCGTGGGCCGCTCCACGGCTGGCGGACAGACGGCGACCACGGCACAGGATGACGCGCCGCTCGCAGCGGCCGGTCAGACTGAGATTGCGTTCACGTCGCCAGCGGAAGCCGACGGAGGAACTGACACTGGCCAGACGGGTCGCGGCACCTGGGAGCCAAAGCCATTTCCTCCCGCCGATCCCAAGGCGGACCCTCCGCGGGCGATGAACGAGCCGGGCTGGCGGCCTCCCGCAGTACCAGCCTCCAGCCCGGAGACTCTCGACCGTTATCCGACGCGATCGGCAACCCTCGAGACTCCCGACAACAGTCTGCCGTCCGCGTCCCCGACCGATGGAGCAGCCTCGCGATTTACGGCTCCCGGCCGCTTTCCGGGCACGGGGAATGAACCGGTCAGGCTCGCCTCGGCCGAGTCGTCTCCCGAGGAAACGGCACTCGGCCCCGATTCTGGCGACTCTGAGCTGCCCGAGCAGGCTGTGACATCGTCTGATGCCTCCGTCCCAGATGCCTCCGTCCCAGATGCCTCCGTCCCAGAGGACACGTCCGAGACGCAACTGGAAGCCCACACACCTGGAGCATCAGGCGAGATCCCCGCGGACGACATGCTTGCTCCGAGGGCA
>CANETO010000032.1 GCA_947440895.1 Planctomycetaceae bacterium
AGCCTGCCGACCCCAAGACCGACGGCAAGAGCAATAAGCCCACCTTCGCCGTGCTGCTCAAGGATGCCACGAAGGTCAACGGGCTGATTCCGCTCTGGCGGAAGGACGAAAAAGTCTACGCCGAACTGACCGACTCCCTGCTCGGCAAGGAGTTCTTCGTGCTCATCTCCATCGCCCGCGGTATCGGCGACCGTTTTCTCCTGGGAGGCATGAGCTGGGGTGACGGCGACGACTGGGTGTGGCAGTTCCGCAAGGTGGACGACAACATCCAGATCGTCCGCAAGAACGTGCGGTTCTTCGCCGACAAGGGGAGCCCGGAGGAGAAGGCGGTCGACCTCGCCTATACCGACAGCGTGCTCTTCAGCGTGCCGATCGCAACGACCGGCCCAGCCGGCGGCCATGTCATCGACCTGTCGCCCATCTTCTTCACCGACCTTCCGCAGATCTCAACCCTGCTGCCGGGCTTTTCGTTTGCCCGTGACCGCTCCACCTGGGCCCGCGTCAAAGGCTTTCCCGACAACGTGGAGTTGGAGGTGGCGGCGACCTACGGGTCGAGCGGCACGCAGAGCATCGACACGGTGCCCGATTCGCGGGGCGCCACGATCACGGTGCACTATTCACTCAGCCTGCTGCCGCAAAACAGCTACAAGCCCAGGCTCGCCGACGACCGCGTCGGCTACTTCGTGACGGCCCTCAAGGACTTCTCGCAAAAGGTCGACGAGGATCGTTTCGTTCGCTACATCAACCGATGGAATCTCGAAAAGGCTGACGCCTCGGCCCCGGTCTCGCCCCCCAAGAAGCCGATCGTGTTCTGGATCGAGAAGACCGTGCCGTTCAAGTATCGGCAGGCCATCCGAGAAGGCATCGAGTCGTGGAATGACGCGTTTGAGAAGGCCGGCTTTGCCACCGCGATCGAGGTCCGCCAGCAGCCGGAGTCCACCGACTGGGATCCCGAGGACGTCAACTACAACACGTTTCGCTGGATCACGGCCGGAGCGAGCTTCGCCATGGGGCCCTCCCGGGTGAACCCCCGAACCGGCCAGATCCTCGACGCCGACATCATCTTCGACGGAGATTTCCTGCGGTCCTGGCGGACGGAGTATGAGACGTTCACGCCGCAGAGCGTGGCGATGCTCACCGGTGGCACAGCCCGAGGCGAAGGCCTGCTTGGCCATGCCCACGGTCCCTCGCACGCCTGCTGCTCAATCTTTGACGGCCACGCCCGCGAGACCGCCTTGGCGGCGACATCCCTGGCCACCACTGCCGAAGGCGGGCTCTCAGAGGCCAACAAGGAAAAACTGGTCCTCCAGGGACTGAAACTCGTCGCGATGCACGAGGTTGGTCACACGCTCGGACTGCGGCACAATTTCAAGGGCAGCGCCTTCCTGTCGCTGGCCGACATCAACGACGTGACGAAGACTGCCGCGACCGGCGCCAGCACCAGCGTGATGGACTATATCCCCGTGAACATCGTGCCGAAGGGCAAGACGCAGGGCGACTACTACACCGCAAAGCTCGGCCCCTACGACCTGTGGGCGATCGAGTATGGCTACAAGCCGCTCGCCGGCGGCACCCCCGAGGCCGAACTTCCAGAACTCGACACGATCGCCACCCGCAGCGGCGAGTCGATGCTGGCCTACGCCACCGACGAGGAAACCGAATTCGGTGATCCCGACCCGCTCTCCAACCGGTTCGATCTGGGGAACGACCCGCTCGAATTTGCCAAGAGTCGAGCGGAACTGGTGGCCCAAGTGATGCCGTTGATCGCCGACCGGATGACCGCCAAGGAGAAGGACGGCACGACCGGCGGCTATGAGCGGGTGCGGCAGGCATTCGGCGTGCTGCTGACAGCCCACGGGCAGGCGATGTACACGGCCTCACGGCTGGTGGGCGGTCTCCACACGTCACGAAGCCACAAGGGGGATGCCAATGCCCCGATGCCCTTCCGGGTGGTCGAGCCTCAGAAGCAGCGGGACGCCCTCACGCTCCTGGAACAGCAGATGTTCTCCGCCCAGCCCTTCACGTTCTCACCAGAACTCTACAACCAGCTCGTGGCCACCAACTGGTCGCACTGGGGCAGCAACCCGCCGGACCGCGAGGACTACCCCATTCACGACGCGATCCTGATGTGGCAAAGCCGCGTGCTCAGCCGACTGCTTAATCCGATCACGCTCGACCGGATTCGGGACAGCGAACTGAAAGTCCCGGCCGACCAGGACGCCTTCACGACCGCCGAACTGCTCGATCGACTCACGAAATCGATCATGTCCGAGGTCGATGCAACCGCTCCCGGCGACTACACCGTGCGAAAGCCTGCAGTGGGGAGCCTGCGGCGCGGCCTGCAGCGGCAGTATGTCTCCCGGCTGTCGGCGTTGGCCATCGCTCCCAGTGGCGTCACGCCCGACGCCCAGGCGATCGCGGCGGCCCAACTGCGGTCGCTCGAGGGACGGATTGGCACCCTGCTGGCCAAGAACGACGTGAAACTGGACGATTATTCCCGGGCCCACCTCGGCGAGATGCAGGCACGGATTCGCAAGGTGCTCGACGCCAGTGTCGAACTCACCAGCCCCTGAATCGCTGCTCGTACCGCCGCTGCAGGGATGGGTGGCCACGCCCCCACCCCGCGTGGAGCCTCCGCTTGATTACCACAGGAAACTTTCACCATGCGTCTGGTCGTTGCCGTGCTCAAGCCGGCACAAGTTGAGGCAGTGCGGCAGGCGCTGGCGGCTGTGCACGTGACCCGACTGACGATCTGCGACGCCCAGGGATATAGTGGCGGCAGCGAGGGCAACACGGCGCTCGTTCAGGAGTCGGTCATGGAAATCGCGGTCAACGAGGATTTTCTGGAGCGGACCGTCGAGACGATCCACAAGGCAATGCACCTCGGCGAGACGGCGGGTGGCGACGCCAGCGACACGGTCCAGAGCACGATCGGCAGCCTGTTCGTGCTGCCGATCAACGAAGCCTTGCAGCTCTACCGAGAAGTTCGCGGACCGGAGGCGGTATGACGATATCGATCATGAATCCCGTGACAGCCGAAGATCGCGGCGGCGACGGGCCGCAGATTCTGCTCGTCTCGCCCGATCTCCTCTCCACCAGCCGGATCGCCGGACTGGCAAGGGAGGCGGGTGGCCAACTGGCGACACTCCGCAGCCTCGACGATCCGCTGCCAAGCGGCTCGTACGACCTCGTCCTGCTCGACCTGCAGGCGATGAACGGTGACCCGGCAGTCCTGGTGACGAGGGTGCTTGCCCTCTTGAATCCACAACGGGAGGCCCAGCCCGAAAGGCTGGCCCGGATCGTGGCCTTCGGGCCGCACGTTGCCAAGGATCGGCTCGATCAGGCGAAGGCGGCCGGGGCTGACGCAGCGGTCAGCCGAGGAGAACTCCTCGGCGGCTTTCCCGCAATCGTGAAGCGATGGTGCGGCTGAATCACGCTGCGCCCGCCGGCTCTTCCAGCACCACTTCGTCGAACTCCGTGCCGTCGACGTCGTGACGCAGAAGCAGATAGCCCGCGGTGGCGATGGCCCAGAAGTAGCCCCAGCCGAACGATGAGAGCAGCCATTGCAGGCCGCGCATCCAGAAGCCGATGGCCCGGGCCCCCCAGGGGGCCGACGCTGCCGCCGCGTCACCGACCGCACCGACGCCTTCCATGACCGCTGCGGTGCGTTCATGTCCCATGCCAAAGCTGGCAGCCCACATCGCCAGCGTGCCGGTGGCGTCGGCGAAGACTCCCGCAGCAGCCAGGGCGGGCAGGGCCACAAGCAGGGCGATCAGCCCATAAAACGCATAGTGGAGCGGCCGCTGATAGAGGTAGGAAAACGCTGTGGAGATGGCCTGAAAGCTGTCGCCACGTTCCACCCCGACGGCAGCCACCATCAGTGGCCAGCCAGCCAGCAGCCCAACGGCGAGGATGGCCAGCACGATGGCCCCGATGAGCACGACAGGCCAGATCGCCCCTGCCACCGCGAGTCCGATGTCGGTCCGCATCAACAGCCCGAGCACGGCCCCGGGCAAGGCCAGCGCGACGATGCCCAGCAGCACGAAGGCGACGGCATTGAACGCGGACACCCACTTTCGCGTGCCGTACCTGATCGCATCAACAAACCCCGGTGCATCCTCGCCGATGAGTTTGAGCGCCACATAACGCGTGATGGCAGTGCCGAAGATCGCCCAGACGAGCACGAACCAGCCGAGCCGTGCAAGCGAGCCGAACATCTGGCCGATCGTGGCCGACGGCTGGAAGGGCACCGACACGAGTCGCAGGACGACAGCCGCAGCGGTCGGCAGGCGGTCGATCAGTCCAAGCAGTCCCGGGAGCACCTCTCGGCTCGGCACGAGCAGCCGGTCGGCTGCGGGGAGTGCGTCAGAGGCAACCGGCAGGACCACCGCAGCGTCTGCCGATCCGACGACGTGGGCGGCAGCCACAGAGGCCGTCGGTTCGGCACCCGCCAGACGCAGGCTGTCGGCAAGTGACCAGCCAGCCCAAGTCGCAAGGCAGCCCAGAGCGGCCAACAGAATCACTGTCGGAGAGAAGGCGATACCGGCGGCCCGAAACAGGATCCACCAGGGCAGCGCCTCGCTCCACTGGATCGACTGCACGGTGTTTACCGGCTGGGAGATCTGCGGCGGGTTCTCTGGCGAGACCGGGGCGTGGCTGGCTGGATCTGACATATGGTTCACCCTCGTCGATGGAGCAACTGGATTCAGGCGTCGGGACGGAGACCCGCGCGGGCACGAGTATACGGTCACCGACGCCCAGGCCCTACTCGTCGCCTTCTTCTTCGTCGGACTCCGGCTTCTTGTCGGGGACGGCGTAGGCCTCGTCGAGCCAGCGGCCAAGGTCGATAAGCCGGCAGCGATCGCTGCAGAAGGGGGCCGTTGGCGTGGCCTCGAGTTTCACGTCGGCATCGCAGACCGGGCAGCGAGGCATCGTTTACTCCGATCCTTTTCCGCTGGACTTTGAACCATCGCCCGAGTCCGACTTCTTGCCACCGCCCTCAGGTTTGCCACCCGTATCGGCGGCGGCGCCTTTTTTGTACGACTCGCTCCGGTAGTCGGTCTTGTAGAAGCCCGATCCTTTGAACACGATCGCGCCACCGGCACCGATCAGCCGTCGCAGCTTCTTTTTCCTGCATTCCGGGCAGGTCTTCTTCACGCTGTCGGTCATCGACTGGAACAGCTCAAAGGCATGCCCGCAGCCATCGCAGACGTAATCGTATGTGGGCATGGTTCACTCCTTGGAAACAATGACCTGGGCAGGACGCACCACCCGATCGTGCAGTTTGTATCCTTGGCTGGCGACACCCACGACAGTCCCCGGGGCCACGCCGGCCACCGACTGCTGCAGGATGGCGTCATGGACGGTCGGATCAAACTGTCGGCCGTCCGTTTCGATCGTCTTGCAGCCGTGGGCTTCGATCACTTTCTCCAGTTGCTGGACGGTCATCCGGAAGCCCGACCGCAGACTGTCGACGTCGGTCGTATTCTCGCTGGCATCGATCGCCCGGCGGACGGTGTCGAGCACTGGAAGCAGGTCGCGGAGCAGGTCGATCTCGCGGTAGCGCAGCGCGTCCTCGTATTCCCGCCGGGAACGCTTGCGAAAATTCTCCAGCTCCGCCTGGGCCCGCAGCACGCGCTCCTCAGCGTCCCGCAGTTGCTGGGCGAGGGCAGCGTCGAGCGGCACCCGTCCTGCCACCGACTCAGTGCTCTCTGCGGCTGACGACTGGCCCTCGGGGGTCGGATCGAGATCGTCGTGGTCGGGGGTATTCATGATTGGCTCTCCTTCTTTTTCGTGGGCTTCTCGTCACGCGGCCTGTCGGCAGGGCTGGCAGCCTCTTTCGGCTGAAAATACTCGCCCAGCCGGCTGAAAAAGCTGGACCGCTTGGGGCTCACGGCCTTCTGCTCCTCGGCCGCCAGTTCCCTCAGGAGCTGTTCCGCCTTGGGCGAGAGCGTCTTCGGCACCTCCACATGCACGTGCACGTGCAGGTCGCCGATACCGCGGCCCCGGACCTCAGGCATGCCGAGTCCCTTCACGCGGACCACATCGCCGGCCTGCGTACCTTTGGCAATCGCCAGTGGCTTCGGGCCATCAAGTGTCGGCACTTCGACGGTGGCCCCGAGGGCCGCCTGACTGAACGTGATCGGCACCTCGCAATGCAGATCGCGCCCTTCGCGGGCCAGAAACGGATGGTCTTCGATCTCGATCACGCAGTAGCAGTCGCCCGGTGGTCCGCCATTGGCTCCTGGCTCACCCTCTCCTGCCAGCCGCACGCGGACGTCGCGGTCGACGCCGGCGGGAATCGTCACCCGGCGTTCGATCTGCTCCACGGTGAGCCCCTCGCCGGCACAGTCGGAACACTTGTCCCGGATAATGGTGCCAGCGCCACGGCAGGAGGGACAGGTGGTCTGCAGCCTGAAAACGCCCGCAGACTGGATCACCTGTCCATGCCCTGCGCAATACTCGCAGGGCTGCGGCTTCGTTCCCTTCTTCGCTCCTGAGCCGTCACAGGAGCCGCAGGGCTCATGCCGGGAAAACTCGACCGTCTTCGTCGCTCCGCGGGCGGCCTCCACGAGCGACAGGGAGACGCTCGAAAACACATCGCGGCCCTGCCGTGCCCGGTTGGCACGCCGACCGCCTCCGCCTCCCGCACCCCCGAACACGCCGCCGCCACCGAACAGGTCTCCGAACGCGTCGAAGATGTCGGACAGATCATTGAACTCGTGGCGTCCGCCGCCCTGGAGGCCCGCATGACCGTAGCGGTCATAGCGGGCCCTCAGTTCATCGTTGGAGAGCACCTCGAACGCCCGGGCCGCCTCCTTAAACCGGTCGGAAGCCTCCGGGTTTCCGGGGTTTTTATCCGGATGAAACCGGATCGCCAGTTTGCGGTAGGCGTCGGCAATCACCGTACCATCGGCACGGCGTTCCACTCCCAACACTTCGTAATAATCGCGCTCGGTGGCCATTTCCAGACTGTCCCGACACAGAGGTGAGCGAGTGGGTGAAGACCGCGAACGGCTTCTCCCACGGACAGTCAGCGAACGCTGCCTTCAGCCCTGTGCTTCTTGGCGTCATCCTTGTCGAGATTGGTCACAAGGGCCTCGGTCGTCAGCATCAGGCCGGCAATGCTCGCCGCGTTGGTCAGTGCCACGCGAACCACCTTGACCGGATCGATGATCCCCGCCTTGAGCATATCGACATACTCGCCCTTGTTGGCGTCGTAGCCCATGTTGAGCGGCTTGTCGGCCACTTCGTCGGCCACCACCGCTCCGTCGATCCCACCATTCTCGGCAATCTGCCGGATGGGAGCCTCAAGCGAGTGAAGCACGATGTCGATGCCGATCTTCTCGTCTCCCTTGGCCGAAGAACGGGCCTTTTCCACCGCCTCACGGCAACGGAGCAGGGCCACGCCACCGCCCGGCACGATCCCTTCCTCGACGGCCGCCCGCGTGGCATGCAGGGCATCCTCGACACGGGCCTTCTTCTGCTTCATTTCGGCCTCGGTGCCCGCTCCGACAGAGACGATCGCGACGCCACCGGTCAGCTTCGCGAGCCGCTCCTGCAGCTTCTCCCGATCGTATTCGCTCTCGGTGCCTTCGATCTGGGTGCGGAGCTGGTGCACGCGGGCCTTCACGTCGTCCTGCTTGCCGGCACCCTGGACGATCGTGGTCTCGTTCTTGTCGACCGTGATCTTCTTCGCCCGGCCGAGATGCGAGAGGTCGAGACTCTCGAGCTTGAGCCCCAGGTCCTCCGAAATCAGCGTGCCGCCGGTCAGGGTGGCGATGTCGCCGAGCATCGCCTTGCGGCGATCGCCGAAGCCGGGGGCCTTCGACGCGCAGATGTTGAGCACGCCGCGGAGTTTGTTGACCACCAGAGCTGTGAGGGCGTCGCCATCGACGTCCTCGGCGATGATCAGAAGTGGCTTGCCAGACTGGGCCACCTTCTCGAGAAGAGGCAGCAGGTCACGCAGGTTCGAAATCTTCTTCTCGTGGATCAGGATCAGGGCATCGTCAAGCTGACAGATCATCTCGGCCGGCTTGTTGACGAAGTAGGGAGAGACAAACCCCTTGTCGAACTGCATGCCGTCGACAAACCGCACCGTCGTCTCGGTCGTCTTCCCCTCTTCGACAGTGATCACGCCATCCTTGCCGACCCGCTGCAGGGCCTCCGCCAGGAGGTCTCCGATCGAGCGGTCGTTGTTGGCGCTGATGGCCCCAACCTGCGCGATCTCCTCGGGCCGCTCCACCTTCCGCGCGATCTCCATGAGCCGGGCCACGGCCGCCGCGACCGCCTTGTCGATACCGCGGCGGACGGCCGTCGGATTGCTGCCGGCCGCCACGTTCCGCGTGCCCTCACGGAAGATGGCCCGGGCGAGCACCGTTGCCGTGGTCGTGCCGTCACCGGCCAGATCAGACGTCTTCGAAGCAACTTCGTTGACGAGCTTGGCACCCATGTTCTCGAAGGCATCCTCGAGGTCCACCTCTTTGCTCACCGTCACGCCGTCCTTGGTGACCGTGGGGCCGCCGAACGACTTGTCGATGATGACGTTGCGGCCGGTCGGCCCCATCGTCACGGCGACGGCGCCGGCCAGTTTCTCGACGCCCTTGAGCAGCTTGGCACGGGCGTTGTCGTCGAACAGCAGTTGCTTGGGCACGAGTCGTTACTCCTGGAAAAGTGACTAGAGAGTGTGGTAATGGATCGGGACTGAAATTCACCGGGCTGATCAGCCCATGACCTTCGCGAGGATATCGCTCTCACGCAGGATCTTGACGTCGTGGCCATCGACCTCGATGTCGCTGCCGGAATACTTGCCATAGATCACCTGATCGCCGATCGCGACCGAGAGGGGCGCCCGACCGCCATTCTCCAACAGCTTGCCTGGGCCCATGGCCACCACGTGGCCACGCTGCGGCTTCTCTTTGGCGGAATCGGGCAGCACGATGCCGCCGGCAGTTCGCTCTTCTGCCTCGACGGGCTCCACCACAACGCGGTCATCAAGCGGACGGATCTTCAGATTCTTGGCAGCCATGTGTCATGCACTCCAAAGCAAAGGGAAAGGAAATTTGGGAAGAAAAACAGGAAAATCAACTGGGAGGCGAACGAGCCGCCGGACCACATCCGGCCAACCCTTTCGCAGCCGATCACATCATGCCGCCCATGCCAGGCATGCCACCCATGCCGCCCATGCCACCCATCCCGGGCATGCCGCCACCCATTCCACCGCCCATGCCGTGGTGGTCGTGACCGTCGCCACCGCCCTCCTCCTCGGCCTTCGGGATCTCGGTGACCAGCGAATCGGTGGTGAGGAGCAAGGCCGCCACGCTGGCGGCATTTTGCAAGGCCGTGCGAACCACCTTGGCCGGGTCGATGACGCCGGCTGCCAGCAGATCGCAATACTCCGCCTTGTCGGCGTCATAGCCGTCATTCTTACCCTTCATGTGCCGCACCCGATTGACCACCACGGAGCCGTCCATGCCGGCGTTCGCAGCGATCGCTTCCAGGGGATAGCGGAGGGCCTGCTTCACGATCGACGCCCCCATCTTCTCGTCAGCGTCGAGTTCTCCCTTGGCGATCAGGTTCTCGATTGACTTCTCGCTGCGGAGCAGGGCCACACCGCCACCGGGGACGATGCCCTCGGCGAGGGCAGCTTGAACGGCACTCTTGGCGTCGTCGATGAGCGCCTTCCGCTCCTTCATCTCCGTCTCGGTGGCAGCACCGACGTTGATCTGGGCCACGCCGCCAGCGATCTTCGCCAGCCGTTCCTGCAGCTTTTCGCGATCGTAATCGCTGGTCGTGGACTCGATCTCGGCCCGAATCTGCTTCGCCCGGCCGTCGATGGCATCCTTCGTGCCGCCGCCGCTGACGATGGTCGTGTTCTCGGCCTCGATGATCACCTTCTTGGCCCGCCCGAGGTCGCTCAATTTGACCGCGTCGAGGGCGATGCCCAGATCCTTGTAAATCGCCTGACCACCGGTCAGCGCTGCGAGGTCTCCAAGGATTGCCTTGCGACGATCGCCGTAACCCGGGGCCTTGATGGCGACCGACTGGACGATGCCACGAAGTTTGTTGACGACGAGCGTGGCCAGTGCCTCTCCCTCGACATCCTCAGCGATCACGACCAGCGGCTTGCCGGCCTTGCTGATAGCCTCCATCAACGGCACGAGATTCTTCGCACTGGAGATCTTGTCCTCGAAGATCAGGATCAGGGGGTTCTCCATCTCGCAGACCTGAGACTCCGCGTCGGTCACGAAGTGGGGCGAAAGGAAGCCGCGATCGAACTGCATTCCCTCGACCACGTCGACCGAGGTCTCGGCCTGCTTCCCTTCCTCGACGGTGATCACGCCATCCTTGCCGACCTTCAGGAATGCGTCCGAAAGCACGTTGCCGATCGCGGGGTCGTTGTTGCCAGCGATCGTGGCGATCTGCATCAGTTCTTTCTTGTTCTTCTCGTTGATCGGAGTGGCCATTGCCAGGATCGACTTCGAGACGGCTTCCACGGCGCGATGAATGCCGCGAGCCAGCGCCATCGGATCGGCCCCGGCCGCAATCATCTTGAGCCCTTCGCGGAAGATGGCCTCAGCGAGCACGGTCGCGGTGGTCGTGCCATCGCCGGCGACGTCGTTGGTCTTGCTGGCGGCTTCCTTGACGAGTTGCGCACCGAGATTCTCGAACGGATCCTCGAGATCGATGTCCTCGGCGACGGTGACGCCGTCCTTCGTGACCTTCGGCGAGCCCCAGCCCTTGTCGAGCACGGCGTTGCGGCCGCGCGGACCAAGCGTGCTCTTCACAGCCCTGGCCAGCTTGGAAACGCCGGCGAGCAGCGGCTGACGGGCCTCATCGTCGAACACCATTTGTTTGGCCACGAGAAACTCCTCCAAAAATTGACGATTGAAACGACGTACGAGAGAAAACGTGTGGGAAGAAAACGTGTTGAATTGGCAGCCCCGGCAGGGGTGGCTGAAAAGCGAAGCAACCGGCGTGCCAAAGTCTTTCAGTTCTACGGGGACAAGATCGCCCGGGCGATCTTTCTTATGCAAACGCCTGCGAAGTCTGCCGGATGGACGCCCTACGGAGCGAGTGCCGTTTTGGCAGGGCACGACGGATTCATTGAACAGCGGTCTTTTTGTCGTTGGAGCCCTAGGGTCGGAGGAAGCCGAAGCGAGTCGGCGTATCCTCGTCTCGAGACGGAGGCTTTCACCGACAACCTGCCGCCTCGGAGTCATGCTACGGCGCCCAATTGATCGTGCCCTCCAGTCCGCGAACGAAGGCAGCCAGCAGATCGGCCGTCCGGTCGGCATCATCGAGCGAGATGGTCTCGAC
>CANETO010000033.1 GCA_947440895.1 Planctomycetaceae bacterium
AACTGGCGGCCCTCCTGGAACTGGCGATGGTCGTGCCCAAGACCCGTCGAGGTTCGAAAACGCCCCGCGCCGCCAAGGGCAAGCGACTCGACACCAAACGCCGCCGCTCCGAAACCAAGCGGCTCCGCGGCCGGGCTGACGACTGACGGACGACGGCATTCCGTGGCAGGATTTCCAGGCCAGGCCAGCGTCCCAAACCGCTCCGGATGGACGCTGGTATAATCGTTCGCAAGCGGTACTGAAGCCGCCCATCTGGACCGGGAAGGAGAGCGTTCATGGCAGCGGCCCGCGACATCGATACCGTCCTTAAAAACTGGGAGTTCCACCCCGGTGAGGTCAACGCTCGCCTGCTCAAGGCTCGAAGCGGGCGGGAAGTGCTCCAGATGCGGGTGGACATGGGCCTGCTGCAGATGGAGACCGACCTGCGTCCCGACGGCCTGCGGCCGCACGGTGCTGAAACCTATTACGACTATCTCGTCAGCGAGGTGATTCGTGAGGGCGGTTCGTTCCGGCTTTCGAAGGAGCAGTGCGGCGAGGCCGACCGGGAGTTCGTGCAGTATTACCACCGCCGGCTCTGCTGGCTGTCACTGCGGGAATACCACCGGGCCGCCAAGGACGCCGACCACAGCCTGGCATTCATGGACTTCGTCAGGGAACACTCCCCGGACGAGGAGTGGACGATCTCACACGAGCAGTACCGGCCGTTTGTGCTCTTCCACCGCGTGCAGGCCGCGTCGCTGGCGGCACTCCAGGATGCGGGACCGGAGGCCGCCATCAGCGAGATCAATCGGGGGCTGGGGCAATTCCGGGATCTCTTTGCCCGCTACGATGCCGCCGAGCAGTTTGACGAAGACGAACTCGTGAAGCGGCTGCATGAAATGCGGGAGAGCGTCCGGCAGCGGTATGAGGTGGGACGCACGCTCGACGAGCAGCTTGCCGAGGCGATTCGGGCAGAAAACTACGAACTGGCGGCCTCGATCCGGGATCGGATGATTCACGACAAGAGCCCCGACCAGATTCGTAGCCCCGGCGAGTAGCCGGCGGGGGCGGTGCGGGCGTCGGCACCTACCGACGCGGCGACAGGACAAAACCGCCGTGTCGTTTGACGCCCATGAAAAAATTTCAACGAACTCGTTTCACAATGGAGCGGTTGGGACGACATGAGGGGGCCTCAGGGAGGCCTGGGGGGGTCAGGCGAGGCCGTTTTGGGAAAGAATCTTCTTTCCGACATTGGCACGCCATATGCGTTGTATGTTTTCAGAGCCGAGACCCATGCATCTTTTGCCGACGCAGGAGACCAACCTCATGAACGCCACCACCACTACCGTGACCGCCGCTGCTGCCGGATCTGCAACGGGTGCGGCCACGAGGTATGTCGTCAATGTCGGGGATTCGCAGTGCCAGGTTCGTGCCCGCACGATCGCGCTGATTTCCGAGGTGCTGGGGTTCGAGCAGGAGATGGATGAGAGCGTGACGGATCTCGATGAGACCCTGTCATCCAGCCGCACCATTGCCGACATGCTCGACTCCCGCATGATCGCCCCGCCCCGGTGGCATCGTCGTCGGCAGCGGCCGGTGAGCTCGCGAGCCATGTTCTACGGTACGACCGCCAAGTAGGGGCCACGGTCTGCTATCATTTTGGCCCCCTTTGCGAGGCCGCTCATGAACCAGCCGCTGACCGTGCCCGCCGGACGTGATGTCCGCCTGGCGGACTTCGACCCCGATTTTTCCGAAGGGCTCGACCGCGCAGAGGCCGAGGCCGAGACGAGGAAGCACTGCGATAAGCTCGACGAACTGGCCTACCGGCTGTTCGCGGAGGCCAAGCGGGCGGTGGTCGTCGTGCTGCAGGGCATCGACACCTCCGGCAAGGACGGCACGATCCGCATGATCGCCAGCGGCGTGAGCCCGCAGTGCCTGGACGTGAAAAGCTTCAAGGCCCCCAGCAGCCTCGAACTCTCGCACGACTTCCTCTGGCGGGTGCACGCAGCCGTGCCCGCCCATGGTTGGATCGGCATCTTCAACCGGTCCCATTACGAGGACGTGGTCGTAGTCCGGGTGCGAAAACTCGTTCCCAAAGAGATCTGGAAGGAACGCTATGCCCAGATCAACGCCTTTGAAAAGCTGCTCCGCGACGGCAACGTCACGTTGGTGAAGTGTTTCCTCCACATCAGCAATAAGGAGCAGCGGCAGCGGCTCGAGGACCGGCTCCGCGATCCGAAGAAACAGTGGAAACTGGGCCCGAGCGACCTCGAAGACCGCCGGCTCTGGAACGACTTCCAAAAGGCCTACGACGACGCCCTTACGCAGTGCAACACGGAGCACGCCCCCTGGCACATCGTGCCGGCCGACAAGAAGTGGTACCGCAATCTCGTCGTGGCCCGACTTTTGCGGGCGACGCTCGAGCGGCTCGATCCGCAGTTTCCGCCGTTCGATTCGAGCCTGCTGGCCAAGCTCGACTGATACCTACCGCGTCACCGTCGACGCGGGGCTCGCACTGCTCAGCCCCTTGCCACCCGATCGGGCGGTTGCCTGACGCTGGTCGCCGCGGCCCGTGGCCGGCGACGGTTTTGAAGTCGTGTGTCGAACCGGCGCGGCGGGTGCCTTGGCCGAGAACGTGGGCAACTTGATTCCGAATGGCCAGAGGCCGGGGGTCGGGGGTGGCACGGCGGCGGCCTCGGTGACGTGGTCCATGGGGACGGCGGCCACGGCCATGTTTTCCGGCTCAGGTGCCAGCTTCTCCGGGAGGGGAGCGGTCTGGAGCGTCATCTCCCGCGGCGGCGTTTCAACCGCGGCCGTCGACTGCGTGATCAGCGGCAGGTTGCCCGCAGCGATCCGCTCTGAAAGCGGGCGGCAGCCGGTGGCTGCGGATGCCCGATTCGACTGTGCCACGATGGAGTAGGTCTCCCCTGCCTTGGCATTGAGCGCACAAAAGCTGGCCAGGGCGGTCAGGCAGCCGATCAGAGTGGCTTCTGCCAGGCGTGAGCGGAACATGCTGGTGACCTCATCTACAAGTGGAAACCCGACCGGTCCTAGGGTTGGTATCGGTCGTACCACCCTCCAAGCTTGTGCCGGTTGCTGCCGGGAATGCCCACCACTGCCAGAGACGCTTTGGCAAAGCCCCGCCCGATCGCATACATTCCGGGTCCACGACCCCTGTTTCCCCAAAGCTCGCCAGCTTGCCTCACCCCCCTTTCGAGAGCGGAGCCGCCACCATGTCCGTTGCAGAGGATACCCCCGTCCAGACCAACCGTTGGCAGGCCATGGCCTCCCGCGTGCTCTCCGGCGGCACGATCGACCGCGACGAGGCCCGCGCGATCCTCGAATCCTCCGACGTCGAACTGCTCGACCTGCTGGCCGCGGCCTGGCGGGTGCGGCACCATCACTTCGGCAACACCGTGCAACTGTTCTTCCTCATGAACGCAAAGAGCGGCCTCTGTCCGGAAGACTGCGGCTACTGCTCGCAGTCGAAGGTCTCCGACGCGGAGATTCCCCGCTACAACCTCCTCTCGGCGCCCAAGCTGCTGGAGGCCGCCAAGCTTGCCGCCGAGCGGCAGTCGAAGACGTTCTGCATCGTCATCTCCGCCCGTGGCCCTTCGGAACGGGAGATCGACTTCGTCTGCACGATCGTGCCCGAGATCAAGCAGCAGTACGACCTCAATATCTGCGCCTGCCTGGGGCTGTTGTCGCCCGAGCAGGCCCGGCGGCTGGCGGCCGCCGGTGTCGACAAGGTGAACCACAACCTCAACACGAGTGAACGGTTCTATGGCGAAATCTGCACCACTCATACCTACGGCGATCGCATCGCCACGCTGGCCGCCTGTCGGGCCGCGGGACTCCAGCTCTGCAGCGGGGGCATCATGGGCATGGGAGAGACCCACGACGATCTGATCGACATGGGGCTGGAGCTGCGCAGCCTCGGCGTCGAGTCGATCCCGCTCAACTTCCTGAACTCCATCGACGGCACTCCGCTGGAGGGCAACAACCGGGTCAGCCCCCGCGACTGCCTCCGCGGCCTGGCCATGATGCGGCTGCTCAATCCGGCGGCGGAGATCCGCATCGCCGGCGGACGGGAGATCCATCTCGGCACCCTGCAGCCGCTGGGCCTCTACGCGGCCAACTCGATGTTCGTGGGCGACTATCTGACCACGAAGGGACAACTGCCTGAGGCCGACTACAAGATGATCGCCGAAATGGGATTTGTGATCACGCGAGGCGCCGAGTCGGCCGAACCGGTCCCGTCGCTGGCGTGACGCTACTCCGCGCCGATGCTCATCAGCAGTTCTGACATTTCGCCGGCGGCGTGGGTCTTGCCCTGCCGCCGCGCCTCCTCGATCCCCTCACGCAGCGTGGCACGGGCTTCGTCGATCCGTTGGCGGGCCACGAGGTGCTGAGCGGCCATCTGGAAGGCGGGCACATACGGCGGTGTGCCTCGGGCGATCGCCTCGAGAATTTCGAGTCCGGCCTCCCACTCTCCCGCGGCTTCCATCTCCAGTGCCAGGCTATACCGCAGGAAGACGTCGTCCGGATCGTCCCGCAGGAGGGCCTCGATCTTCTCACGGCGGCTGGAGGGAACGGACGAACTGGCATGATCTGTCTTGGCATGATCTGTCATGGCGTGCTCGCAGACTGAGTGGGGTCGATCCGAGATACCGTACGCTGCTCGCGGCCGTGCGTCACGACGATCGCCCGCTCCGACAGGCATGTCACGGCGCAGGCTCCGTCAAGACGGGCGATCAAGACGGCCTCCGCCGACTGCCGGCCATTTCGCATGACGGCATCGATCCGCCAGAGCCCCTCCGGGGCCGAGGCGGCGGAACCATTGTTCCCGGTATCACTGCGGCCGGCCTCACCTGCCACGCCAACTCCCACCACCCAGAGCGTGCCATCGGCACGACAGAAGGCGGCATCGCGAATGCGGGAAAGCGACGTGTCGAGGTGGAGCAGCCGGCGGGGATCGGGCGGGAGATAGAACGACACGAAGATCCCGGCTGTCAACCGGTCGGCAGGATCGGGAGTCAGCAGCACCAGTTCCTCGGCACTGCTGATGGTGGCCGCAGTCGGCAGCACATCCGCGGGAAGAACGGGGCAGCCCCTGGCCGACACTGGGCCGATCCTCGCTCCTGCAATAGGTGCCCGCACCACCGCCGGGAAGGGCGCCGGCAGACCGCAGACACCCAGCCAGTCGCGGGACGGGCTGACGGCCAGGCACGGCCGACCGTCCCGGGCTGGGCTCCCAGGCGCCGAGGCGGGAGCGGCCGTCGCGGTCTGGCCAGGTGTTCTGCCGATCACCACGGCCTGGGCGGGCTTGGCGGGATCGGCAGCCTTGCTCGGCTGGAGACGGTGCGTCTGTAACAACCACCCTTCGTCTGTTCCCAACAGCACCGCGAGCATGCTTGTATCGATGCAGCCGATTGCCACGGGACCGCTGGTGGAAGCCTTTCGATCTCCCGATGCAACTGCCACGGCGGTCCACCGTTTCGTGGGCTCGAACGGGTCGATGGCCACGATTTCACCGCTCGATTCATCCAGGACGTAGACCGTCTGCCCGTTGGCCGGTGCAGCCAGATCACCCGCTGCGGGCATGTCGTGGATGAGGACGGTCCGCTGTGGCTCGCGGGCGACCGCTGCTCTTGCCAGAGCCTGCCCACACCAGAGGCCGCAGGCCAACGCCAGCCACACGACCGGAGCCCAGGGGGTCAAGGCCATGGCGCTCACCCTTCAGCCGGCGCGGCATTGGCCGCCTCCCAGGCGGTGATCTCGTCGGTGTGCTGGAGCGACAGGCCGATGTCGTCGAGGCCTTCGAGCAGACACCGCTTCCGGAACGGATCGACGGTGAACGAACGGGAAAATCCCGCATCGTCGGTCACCACGCCGGCCGGCAGGTCGACGCGGAGCCGATAGGGACTGCCAGTGGCCTCAGCCACCCGAGCCCGGCGGAAGAGTTCGTCAACGTCCTCCTCCGCCAGACGGATCGGCAGCATGCCGTTCTGGAAACAATTATTGAAAAAGATGTCTGCGAAGGTCGGCGCGATCACGACCTTGAACCCGTAATCGGCCAACGCCCACGGGGCGTGCTCGCGGCTCGAACCACAGCCGAAGTTCCGCCTTGCGAGGAGCACGCTCGACCCGGCAACCACGGGTCGGTTGAGTTCAAACTCCGGGTTCGGTGTGCCGTCGGCGAGAAACCGCCAGTCGAAAAAGAGAAACTGGCCGAAGCCGGTCCTCTCGATCCGCTTGAGGAACTGCTTGGGAATGATCTGGTCGGTATCGACGTTGGCCCGGTCGAGCGGGGACACGATGCCGGTGTGGGAGACAAAGGGTTGCATGGAGTTGGTGCTTGTGGAGCGACGTGCGTGGACCGCCGGATGTCGAACGAAAGAGCCAGTTCAGCGATAGAGCCAGTGCCGGATGTCGGTAAAGTGGCCGGTGACGGCAGCAGCAGCAGCCATGGCCGGTGACACGAGATGCGTGCGGCCCCCCTTCCCCTGACGACCCTCGAAGTTGCGATTGCTCGTCGAGGCGCAGCGTTGGCCGGGTTCGAGGGTGTCGGGATTCATGCCGAGGCACATGCTGCAGCCGGCCTCCCGCCATTCAAAACCAGCGTTGCGGAACACCTGATCGAGCCCTTCCTGCTCCGCCTGACGCTTCACCCGCCCGCTGCCAGGCACGACCATGGCGTGGACGGTCGAAGCCACACGGTAGCCACGAACCACGCTCGCCGCGGCCCGCAGATCCTCGATACGGCTGTTGGTGCACGAGCCGATGAAGACGCGGTCGAGAGGAATGTCGACGATCTTGGTGCCGCCCGCGAGGCCCATGTAATCGAGGGCGCGGCTGCCGCTGTCGCGTTCATTGGGATCACGGAAGGCCGTGGGGTCGGGAACGGTCGCGTCGATCCCCACAACCTGAGCCGGATTCGTGCCCCACGTGACCTGGGGCACCACATCGCCTCCCTGGAAGATCTCGACCCGATCGAATACCGCACCAGGATCCCCCGGAAGGCGTTCCCACTCGGCGACGGCCCGGTCGAAATCCTTTGGCGCGTAGTCACGCCCCCGCAGGTAGTCGAACGTGATCTGATCGGGGGCGATCATGCCAGCCCGCGCACCGGCCTCGATCGACATGTTGCAAACGGTCATCCGCTCCTCCATCCCGAGACGGCGGATGCAGGGGCCGGTGTATTCGATTACGTGGCCCGTGCCCCCCTCGGTGGAGAGTTTGCCGATCAGGTAGAGGACGAGATCCTTCGCCGTCACGCCGGGATGCAACGCCCCCTCAACCCGCAGTTCGAGCGACTTCGGCTTGGCCTGTCGCAGGGTCTGGGTGGCGAGCACGTGCTCCACCTCGCTGGTGCCGATGCCGAAGGCGAGGGCGCCCATGGCCCCGTGCGTGGCGGTGTGGCTGTCGCCGCAGACGATCGTCATGCCCGGCTGCGTGATGCCAAGCTCCGGGCCGATCACATGCACGATGCCCTGATCGGCGTCGCCCAGGTCGAAGAGCCGCACGCCGAACTCACTGCAGTTGTTGCGGAGCGTGTCGATCTGCTGCTTCGACACCGGATCGGCGATCGGAAGCCTGCGGTCGGTCGTGGGGATATTGTGGTCGGGCGTGGCGAACGTCTTCTCCGGCCGCCGCACACGGCGGCCTGCCAGTCGCAGCCCCTCAAACGCCTGCGCACTGGTCACCTCGTGCACGAGGTGCCGGTCGATGTAGAGGATCGGCAGTTCGCCGGACGGGGTGCAGACGACGTGAGCGTCCCAGATCTTGTCGAGCAGCGTGCGGGGCGTGGAGGGCATCGTGAGAGCAAGGATGGAGGGGCGGAAGGGAGGTGTTTCGTACCGCCCTCAATGTAGCCCGCTCGCCCCAGCCCCGCCACCAGCCGCTATGCGGCGCGTCGCAGGACGGTCTTTGCCGCCAGTTCGTCGACGCGGGCCTTTGAAATCAAGTTCCACACGCCGCCGCTTCCCACTCGCGACTCGGCGAAGATGGCCGTTTTGGGGGTGACGATCCGCTGAATGAAGAACCAGCACCGTTCCACATACCGCGGGTCGTTATCGGCGGCGATCAGCACCAGATCGAAGGAGCCGAGGTGGTTGCAGAGCCTCGACAGCGAGGTGTCGATGTTGCCCGGCACGAGTTGCACCTTTGCCAGGCCATGCAGCCGTTGGTGGGCCTGTTTGAGCGTCACGCCAGGCGGATCGTCAGGCAATCGGCCCTCAAAACGGTCGAGGCCCACGTAACACCGTTCCACCGCGGGCCCAACCGCCCGAAGCAGGCCGAGCAGCCGCTCCGTCCTGCCCAATGTTCCGACGCCAAGCTCGATCAGCCGCGTGGGCGGAGTCTTGAGAACGTGCCTGTAGAGGGGCCGTTCGCGGGCAGGCTGCGAGAGCCGAGTCAACCAGAGCCTGTGAAACAGGCCGTACTTCGCCCCTGCAGTCGCCATAGCTCCCCCCGACTCGTGCCCCGTCGGACCACCCCCCAGTCCGCCGTCGGAACGGAGGACTCCAGCTAGAAGGTCGGTCATCCGAGGCCTGAGGCTGAAGCAGGACGGGGAATAGCCGTCACACCTTGCCGTCGCGCAGGACAAGAGCCGCAGGCACGCTGCCGATGCTGACTACCGGCCCCGGATCTTTTTGAGGGCGATCCCGGCGGCATTACGCACCTGCCGCGATGAATCCTCTTCCGAGACCAGTTCCAGGATCGGAATGGCGGACGCCGCAGCGGGGCCGATGTCTCCCAGGGACACGGCGGCCTCGAGGCGAACGAGTTCCCGGTCGGCGCGGATCGCCTTTCGCAAGGCTGGGATCGCCTGATCCAGCAGCGTCTTGTCCTCGGGTGTGATCTTCAGCATCGACCAGGCGGCGACCGTGGCCAGCACCTCGTCCGGCGACGCAGTCAGCGAACGAAGGGTTTCGGCGGCAGACTGTGCCGCCGGGCCGATGCGGCCCAGTGCATAGGCCGCGGAATACCTGCCGTCAGCCGCTGTTTCGCCCGAGTTGAGGATTTTCAACAGCGTTGGCACGGCAGCCGCTGCGTCGGGACCGATGGTCGCGATGGTCACGGCCGCCTCGCCTTGAATGATCGGATCGCTGTCCTCAAGTGCCTTGATCACGTCGTCGACTACGGGTTTGGCCGTCGGCCCCATGGCCGCCAGAATCTCGAGCACAGGTCCCCGCAGCACTGGATCAGAGAGCCTGCCCCGCAACGGCTCCAGAGCCGTCGCCCCCAGTCGGATGAGCGCAGCGCCGCCGCTGAGCCCCACATTCGGATCGGGGTCGGAGAGTAGGTCGGCAAATTCGTTGGCTAGTTCGCTCCGGACCGATTCGTCCAAGGTCGCGGCCATGTCAGAGAGTCCGGAGGCGGCTGCGGTCCGTTCATTGGCACGCTCGCTATGGAGCCCGACGCGAAGGCGTTTGACCGCTTCGTCGACCAGAGCCTTGTCCTCCGGATGAATTCTGGCCCGCGCCCAGGCGACGACCTCCGCCAGAAATGGGTCGCTGTCGCCGGAAGCTTTTTCGAGCACAGCGTCGGCGTCCGTCGACCGAACGCTGCCGAGCGCGAAGGCCGCCGCAAATCGCAATGCGTTGTCGTCGGCATCGAGCGTCTTCGCCATCACTGCCGCAGCGGGCGCAGCCTTCTCGCCGATGGCCGCCAACGCCAGCAGTGCCTGCATCCGTTCCTCGGTCTCACCCTCGGCAGCCAGTTGCGAGAGCGATTCCACAGCCGGGGCGGCCTCCGGGCCGATTTCAGTCAGCGCCAGGGTGGCCCAGTACCTCGACTTGGGGCTTTTCAGTGCCTCGATCAGAACCGGCACCGCTTCAGCATCAAGGTCGGCCAGCGTGTGGAGGGCAGGCATGACGACCGACGGATCGCCGTCGGAGAGCTGACTGCTGAGCAAGGCCGCCAGCTGCTCTGCCGCGGGGTTCAGGCGACGCAGCGTCCGCATGGCCGCCCGCCGGACCCTTGGATCGGAATGTGTCATCGACGCGGAAAGCGACTCGACCGCGTTGGCATACAGCTGGGCATCCGCGGCCGGGATGGATTCGCGGCCATCGTCCTCACGGATCAGGCCGATGGCAGCGGCAGACTGCGTCACGACGATCGGGTCGCTGTCGCCCAACAGTTTGAGGAGCGTTGGCATCGCCGAGAGGGCGTCTTCACCGATCAGGCCAATGGCCCGCGCCGCATGCCAGCGGGTGCGGGGGTCTTCGTCGGCGGTGCACGTCACGAGATCATCGAGGGCCGCCTTCGATCGCTGGCCGAGTTCGGCGATGTCGTCAATCACCACCACGCGTGCATTTTCGTCGGGGGCCGCGGCGAGCGCCCGGCGGAGTGCTGCAATGGGATCGACGGGCGATTCCGAAACAGCCACAGCCGACTCTTGGGCTGGCTTTTCGACCGGCTTCAGGGCTTCTGGAGCGGCCGGCTTCGCGGTGGCTTCGACCTCTGCAGGGGCGACGGCCACAGCCTTCGGCGGCTCAGGCTTGGGCTGGGGTGGGGTGGTATTGGAACAGCCGATCACGGCGGCCCCACAGAACATCACGCACCACTGGATCGACGGCATATGCCTCATCACAAACGGCTCCCAAAAAAAGGACACCCAATCCGCGTGGAAAGACGGACAAACCGCTGTCGTTTCCCTGCCGGGGTGAGAGTATACTGACGCAGGTTTTTCGAACACAGCATTTCGCTCGGATCCGCGTGTTCTGGATGCTTTTTTCCCACCCCTGGCCGTCGACGAGGAAGACCATGCTGCCCACTCCGCATCGCCGCTCCCGGAGCCACTGCTCCCACTCGCTTGCCCTCACCGTGGCCATGGTCACGGTGGCATGTGTCTGGTCGTCGACGAGCCCGGCCCAGTGGGGTGGCGGCTTCGGTTTCAACCGGGGCGGCTATGCCTCGACCGCGGGGCAGGCCGCTGCCTACGGCATGTCGGAACAGATGCGGGCTCAGGGCGCTCAGAATCTTGATAACTCCGAGGCTGCGAAGAACTGGCAGGAGGCCAAGACCCTCGAGATGCAGAATCGGCTGCGTTGGACCGAAACCTACTTCGAAATGCGGAAGACGAACCGCGAGGCCCAGGC